>JBKPMK010000548.1:0-4877 GCA_046732115.1 Thermoproteota archaeon | reverse complement strand
CTTCTCAATTCTAATTATCAAAACTTTATCCAAGAGCATCCAAATAGATTTCTCTTTCTACAAAAACCAATATCAGTTCATAAAATGACAGAACAGATAGAACAGTTTTTGAGTATGTGATAATAGCTTAGTAGATATACGATATCTTATTCATATGATTGCTGCCTGCTTTCAATCTACTGCATTCTATTTGTGAAAGCCATGACTTGGTCTGATAGCTGTGCTACAGCGTAATATAACAACAAGACTACCATGGTTAAGCAAAAGTTTGTAAATCATCACTTCTTGTTATTGGTTTTTGATACCTCTGCGGGACAATTCCAAATAATCTGTAAACACTATTTTGTCTGCAGGTCTGTCTAGGAATTTGCTGAGTATATTGTCCTCAAAATTTACAAAATTGGCAGGACCTGGCTTCGGCTTTTCTTCGTTTCCAAATAGTTCTTCCAATATCTCTTGGCTTTTAAATATCCATAGAACTGAATACTTACTTTTTCTTTCACCCTTGTACCCTCTCAGCAAATGTCTTGACTCCAGCCCAGGCATATCCAGATCTTTGCTGAGAAGGATATCTTTTAGGACTTGTTCGAACTCTTGACTGTCTGTATCATGCGCCAGTTCATATTCATGAATCGCAAAGGTTCTGCTCATAAGACAAAAAACCTTCTGCTCCTTTCTTATTACACTTATCCTACGCTGTATCTGATATTTGTCATATTGCTATAATGCCTATTAAATTGTCATTAAAACGCTAGTCAGACTTGCTTGTACACAGCATTGGATTACATACACTACTGTATTGAATCCCACCGCACGGTGGTCGCATCTGCCTTCGATAGCGGTTAACTCATACCAACAGATACTACAGATATTGCTATCAGCTTTAGTTTTTGTACGATAGTAAGAATTAGCATCATGATGTATAGTATTATTAAATTTTTTCTTCTACAATTGTTATTGCTGTATCATTTTACAACCAATACAGGACAATGTGCATAGATCACAACACCTAACGCAACACTGCCATTGCTTGTATTGTGGCAACTATACTTTCGATCTCTTGTGTATTTATTAGTTATACTTGGAATAGTGCTGCTTATGAGCAAACTAGAAGAAATAGAGACAAATGTGGAAAAAATCAGTCCTTTTCTGTGGTTGACGACAATGCTGAAGAAGCAGCAAAATTTTATACATCTATTTTCAAAAAACTCAAGAATAATGAATACTACTCATTACGGAGAATCAGCTGCAGAAGTCTCCGGAAGATCGAAGGGAACTGTAATGACTATGACCTTTGAACTTGAAGGACAACAATTTATGGCCTTAAATGGAGGCCCTATCTTTAAATTCTCACCAGCAATATCGTTTTTAGTAAGTTGTGAAACGCAGCAAGAAGTAGATAGCCTTTGGGAAAAACTCTCAGAAGGAGGACGAGAACAAGGGCAGTGCGGCTGGTTAAAAGATAAGTTTGGTGTTTCGTGGCAAATAGTTCCTAGTATCTTGGCTGAAATGATACATGATAAAGATGCAAACAAATCTGAAAGAGTAATAAAAGCAATGCTTCAAATGAAGAAACTAGACATACGAAGCCTGCAGAAGGCTTACGAGGAGGTGGATAGAAGACCTTGAGGAAGTTAAAACTACAGGTACAAATGTCAATAGACTGTTATATCGCTGGACCCAATGGTGAAATGGACTGGATGGTTTGGGACTGGGATGATAAACTCAAAAATCATGTATTTGAATTAACTGAACCAGTTAGCACTATTATTCTAGGGCGAAAAATGACTGATAGTTTCATTTCATATTGGTTAGATATAATGATGACTAAGTCTGATGACCCTTTTTATGAGTTTTCAAAAAAGATGATAGAAACACCAAAGGTCGTTTTTACTAAAACACTAAGAAAATCACAGTGGGTCAATACGGCTCTTGCAACAGGTGACCTTACGGAAGAAATTATGAGGTTAAAGAGCGAAAATGGTAAAGATATCATCGTCTATGGTGGTGCCGCATTTGATTCTTCGTTAATTAAAGCAGGACTGATCGATGAATTTCATTTGTTCATTAATCCTGCTGCGATTGGAAGCGGCATGGCAATATTCAAAAATTTAAGCGAACTCCAAAAATTCACTCTGATAAAGTCCACACCTTTTGACTGCGGAATAGTTGAGCTTCAATATGAACCAAAGAGAACATGACAAATATGCTAACAAGAAGAGAAAAGTACTATAACCTTCAAGCTTTTTCCTAGATTAATTGGTATTCTTGCTAATTAAGGAAAATCTCAGTAAATGATGCTCAGGGTATAGCTCACCTTATGAAGTACGATATTTCAAAGTATCTATGTGAGGTTCCAGACCCTTATTCAATACAAGTTGCGCTAAATTTCATCAAGAGAGCTTAGAGTGACTTTGAATCCCTAAGTGCATTACATTTCGCTATAGAATACAAAAGAGTATGTCTGAATCTAGGAATAGTCTTAAGACACGCTTTCAAATATATCTGTCATGTTTTAAGTTCCTGCTGCCATCGTTGTCTTTTTGTCTTGCAGATACTAATAACATATATTATCCCAAAGAAAAGCAATACTGCCATAGTGAATTAATTCTTATTTCTTCATTCTTTCTCCTGCTTCATTCCATCCACTTAGATCCACTTCAACAAATATCGATTCATTTTTCTTTGCAGCAGCAACCCATCTTTTTAATGCCTGCTTCCAGTCTATTTCGTTTTCATCATTCAGTACTTGATCGAACACATCAACAAATCTTGTATAAAACTCACACGCTTTTGTCATTGCTCTAAAATGCTCATCATCCTTTAAACCAATAGCAAATTCATTTTTGTCTTTGTTTGTATATATGCAAATCAGTGATTGTTGATGCTTATTGATACTATTGTTATCATTGATATTGTCGTTGTTATGATTATTCTTTTTTTCATCTTTTAAAAGCAGGTCAGAGAACTCTAACTTTAAAGCCACCATTTATTCATGCGCAGCAAATTCCAGGTACAAAATTAATGACTATTTATGGAGTCTGTCCCCATTGGAAATACACAGTACCACCTTTGCATGAGGAGTATACTGCTAATTGCACATCTTTCATAGAACTTCCTATTTCCATCTCGCCTAGCATTCTATCAATTTTATCTTTAGTAAATAAATCAGATGATAGCAAATTTATTATCTCTTCTTTTGAATAGGATCTAGATGGATTATCTCTTAGAAGATCCTCTATTTTTTCTTGTATAAGACCTTGCTCTTCCTTACTCTTTGCCATCATTATTATTATTAACCACTCTTTAATAGTATATAGATTCTTTCCTTGTGGATTTGATAAAAAGTTAGATCCAAACTTTATAATGAGAGGAGGAAGCATGCAAAGTAAAGCAATACTTATTTGCAGCAAAGCAACACTTATTTGCAGCAAAGCAACACTTATTTGTATCAGCTAAGCTAAAGGGGTTTGGAACTCCTGACGTAGATGCAGTCATTTGTTATACTTGACTGCCTATTACACTGGTAGCCAAGCTAATAATTGGAATTTTGGTCGCATCAGCCCAAACTGCAGCTGCAAATCGCCCACCTGATACCAAACAGGAGAATTACCGTCTAGTTAATTTTCAGTATTTGATATGAAAAATTTAGAAACCTCGAGAACTTGACTAGATGTTGATAATCATCTTCTTTTAAAGTAAGTGAAATTAGTGCATTTCCTGTCTTTTCTTTAAAAATGCAGCCATCAACCTTAAGAAATCCGATGATTCTTCCGTTATATCATCAAATGCCGCTTCATTGGTTGTATACAATTTCTTGTTAGCCAATTCAGGGTGTTGCTGATACTAAAGATAAGTTCACAGTGTCTAATTTCATTTTCCTTCCTTTTGGCTTCATCTCCTCATTTAGATAATCTACAAATTCCATCGCATCTTGTATCTGTTGTTCTTTAACTTCTCCTTCTGAATATTGATGCGACAGATCTATTCGTATCCGTGGTCTTCCAGGTTCTCTTACTCTTCTCATCATCTCTTGTACATACTCTTTATGAGCTGATTTGGCTGTTTTTATAAGATCGGTTTTTGCTCGTCAGTTAGTTTCTCGTATTGTTGTTTAAATTCTAATATCGTATTCTCTTCTAATTGCTCATTATTCCAAGTTAATAGGTCGGCTGCAGCTTCAATCTTCATGTTGGTTGCAACCAGCAATTTTGCTAAAAAGGTTTTTCAGTTTTCATTGCTTATCGTGTAGTCATAATATGTTGACCAGAAACCACACCAAAGTTCAATTATCAAATTACAAGAGCAAACAAGAACTTTTTTATCTTCAATGCTAAACTGCTTCTTATGGTTGAGTATTAAGGAATTTTAATGCGTGTCTTCCATCTTCAGTTAATGAGATGACATGGTGTGATCCAACTTTACTTTCAGATATAAATCGCCATGTAAGTAATGGCTCTATCAGGTTTTTATTTAAGGCCATGTATGCCGCCTGATCACTACTGATTTTTTTATCATCAACATGGATAAGACCATTCTCTATTGCCAGGTCTTTGAGCTCACGTTTAGTAATTTTACCACCAGCTCTTTCATCTATCAAAGCCAAACCTCTTATCAGCTTATCACTAGGAATTTCGATTTTGTATTCTGGAAGACCAATGATATCTTTGAGACCCTCAGTCTCCTCCTTATCCTCTTGGGAGCTATTATATCTTTCAGGTACTACATAATAGGGCTTTATCATAGCAAGGTCTTTGAACATCATACACGCCATCATAGACGCTATAGCCTGGATCTTACTGCCTACTGATACATTTACTAAAATAGAGTTTCCCTTTTCCTTTAGAATTATTGTTCTTAAAGCTCTCAATATATCG
>JBKPMK010000547.1:0-16266 GCA_046732115.1 Thermoproteota archaeon | reverse complement strand
GAGCCCAATATGCTTGTCCTAATCCAGATACTATAAAGAATATACTAATTGCAGGAGGAGCTTTACCAATAATACTAGATGCCTATATAAGATGCAATATTCCAGCTATTGCAGTAGTGACTGCAGCAACTATATAATAATAAAAACTCCTGTGCATACATTTGTAGTGACTGCAAGCATAATAAGGTCATTACTGAACACATACCACATTCCTTGTACATCGCTATTTTGTATAGCTTTGAGATCTAGTCTCCGTAGATACGAATACGATAACAAACAAACAAAATAACTCACAAGCTATAGCGTTGTACCTGTAAATAATAACAACAATAATAATAATAATAATAATATTGTTATTCCTATGCCAACAACAACAACAAATCCCGGATATCCAACCACCCTATTTTAGTAACTTATGATGTGCCGGCTAATCCTGCGCTTACAATAAGCAGAACGGTCACAAGCTCATATGTCTCTCACATAACCTAGAGAATTCTCTGAATGGATTACTTGTATCTTGGATTACTTGTATGTATCTTCTAGATCCTTTCCATACTTCTGATTTAGTTTGTGTACTTTAGGATTAATGACAAAATTGCAATATGGAGCATCCTGATGCTTCTCATAGTAATTTTTATGATACTCCTCTGCAACATAAAAATTTTTGAAAGGAGTAATTTCGGTCACGATAGGATTTTTGTAAACACCAGCTTTTTCAAGATCTCTTTTTGACTTCCCAGCAATCTCCTTTTGTTTTTGATCATGATAAAATATTGCAGATCTATACTGAGTGCCAATATCATTGCCTTGTCTATTAAGGGTAGTTGGGTTATGGGTATGCCAGAAAACATCAAGGATTTTTTCATAGGGTGTGACTGTAGGATCAAATTCTATTTGAACTGACTCTGCATGTCCTGTATTTCCTGTGCATACTTTCTCATAAGAAGGATTTTCCACTATTCCTCCTGAATATCCGGGTAGAATAGATTTGACGCCTTTGAGTCTTTTGAAGACTGCTTCGCTACACCAAAAACATCCATTGGCAAGCGTTGCTATTTCTGTAGTCTTAATATTATTATTAACGTTGTTACTCATGTACTATTATTTTAGGAAGCTCCTTTCCTTTTGGTATGAAAAATATAGATAACGAATTAACACATTCTCTAGTGCCTTTATCTGTCAAACCTTCCCCTAGAAATTCATGTCCTAAATGCCCACCACAATTTGTACATTGTATTTCTGTTCTTATTCCATCAGGATCTGGTACTCGCTTTAGTGCATTTGGGAAGCTGTCGTCAAAGCTTGGCCATCCACATCCCGCGTCAAACTTGCTTTTAGATGAAAAAAGCGGTGCATTACATCTCCTACAGATATACGTACCATCTTTATAGAAATTCTCATACTCGCCTGTGAAGGGAGTTTCGGTTGCTTTATGTAAAATGACTCTTTCTTCTCGTGGGTTTAACTTATTATAATTCATATATGTATGATCTCCCTATACAACTTAGCAGCATATTTTGAATGTCCTGTCAATATAATGCATATCTACAAAACTGTTCTAATATAACTTTTGATCTATTCCCACCCGTTCAAAGCATTTAATTGAATTTGAGATTTGCAGTAACTATACGTTTGCCACAGGTAATCGATAACCTGCTGAGTAATGCTCTTAAATGTACAAAGGAAGGAACTTTGACTATCTTTATCAGTAGAAGACAATGATGGGAGGCAGGTTATCGTGAGTATAAAGGACAGTCGTCAGGACATAGATCCTAGCATATTGCCAAAACTTTTTACAAAATTTGCTACACAATCCTCGAATAAAGGAACTGAATCAGGGTTATTTATAGCAAAAAGCATTGTAGAAGCTCATGGTGGCAAGATATGGGCTGAGAATAATAAAGAGGTAAAAGGAGCTACATTTTCATTAAGTTTATCTTTGTCAAGAACAACAAAAACAACATACGATATGAAACAATGTTATAGAATATCCTTCGGGTTCGGTGGAATGCAAACCGAAATTGATTCATTTTTGCCACCTATGCCGACCTAAACATAGCTTTATCAGAATAACTACTATCTATAGGTAATACATTTTGGATATATCTAGGGTTTAGATTCCTGCATGTAATCGGGTTCTATCGCCTACGCTTTGAGGTTATCTGCCAAGTACTCCACTTCTATCAAAAGAAATCAAAATAGTATAAAAGAATTAGAATACGGGTATCGCTAAGAATTAGAATTAGCTTTAATCAAATAGGCCAAGTTCAAGACCCAAGGTATTTAGTCTCTATGTAGGTCACAAAGTAATCCGGATTATAGCCTTCATTGAAGCTATTATTAAGAAGCATTTTGGGGGCATAGACAGACCCATGCTGATGTATTTTTAATCTTAACCATTCTCTGATAGGCTTGAAGTTACCGCTCTTGATGTCGTCCTCGTAACCCTCCAAGTCTTTGCGCATCTTTGAAGCAATGATCGCTGAAACCAAGTTTCCCAAAGTGTAAGTTGGAAAATAGCCAAATAGGCCACTGCTCCAATGAGTATCTTGAAGCACTCCCTGTGAATCGTTAATTGGTCTCACTCCAAGCAGTTGCTCCATTCTATCGTTCCAGAATTCAGGAATCTCAGAGACGCTAAGCTCATCTCCAAATATTTTTTTCTCTATCTCATATCTTATTGCTATATGGAGATTGTATGTGACTTCGTCGGCGTCAACTCGTATATAATCAGCCTTGACGTTATTGAAATACAGATACAACTCGTCATCTGTTGCTTGGTTTGCGAATTTTACTTGCTTTCTAATCAATGGAGCTATCAATTGAACAAACGGTAGGCTTCTGCCCACAATATTCTCCCAGAACCTTGACTGAGATTCATGGAGAGCAAGCGAAGATCCCCCTTCAAGAGGACTAAAAGACAATGACTGATCGCATTGTAGGTTATACAAGGCATGACCAGCTTCATGAATAGTACTAGATATCGACTTTTTGAAATCGGTCCCTTCATATCGAGTAGTTATTCTTACGTCGTTGAGGCCCATAGCCTCAGTGAAAGGATGAGTAGATACATCCATCCTGAAGCGTTCCATGTCATATTGCAAGAGAGTCAAAATGTCATGATTGAGCTCGTCAACTTTTTGGATATCATACTTTGATTTTCCAAGTTTGCTCTCTTTGCAAAATGGGCTGCCTGAATCTACAAGTTTTTTCAGAATCTTCTGAAAGCGCGAAGTCAACGCACCGAATACTTTATCTAAATCATGTACTGTAAGCTCTTCTTCGAAGTTATCCAAAAGAGCATCATACGGATGCTTTTCATAACCTATCTTCTCAGCGATTTGCTTCTTTATTTCTATCATATTCTTCAAGTGGGGCGCATACATGATAAAAGCGGATTTTTCTCTAGCCTCCCTCCATACCATGTTGCCCCTTATTCTTTCCAGAGACTCTGCTTCAGTCAACTCTCTGGGTACCTTGATCTGCTTGGTTATTTCCCTATTGAGTACTCGTATAATGCCCTTCTCTAAATCGCTAGGGCTCCCCAGTTTCTTCGCTGACTCAACAAGACTAACTAAATCTTTGTTTAGTAGAAGATCCTTATACAGCATATGAAGTTGAGAATCGGCCACTCCTCTTTCTTCCGTGCCTTTCCTAGGCATATTAGTCTCAAAGTCCCATCCCATTAGAGAAATGGCATGATTTAGCGACCACATTGGTTTGTAAGCATCGAGGATCTGATTCATGACAGGGTTCTCGCATCTCATGTCGTTATACTTCCATGAACTCAATCACATCGGTCTATTAATCATTGCTAGCCAGGAATGAATATGATAATACATCATTCTTAGGTTTAAAATGTACCGTTATTGTTAATTTTGATAAGTAAAGATAGATAGATAGTTGATAAATAAAGATAGATAGATAAATAGACAAATAGATAATCAACATACTTTTGCTTTAAGCATATCCCTTATCTCATTCTCTGTAAATATATATTGTATATCCCTTATCTCACGAGCACTATCACCATCATCGTTGTCATCGACAGGAGCAGGAGGAGCAAGAATACCCAATAATAATAAAGGTACTGGTACGATAACTGCAACTATGGTTCCATCTATTGTACTTGGCAAAACCATCGAGAGCTAATAGTTTAAAAAATAAATAATATTGAAGGATGTTATTGGAATCTTGTTTGGTAAGGTGAGAAAGAAATCAAACAATGAATGAACCTGTAATGAGGGTGCGCTATATTGTATATGCCGCCGTTGACAGATGAGCGGACGCGAGGAAATGTGGTCAGAGAGTGGATATTGGGCTTCCCGCGAGATCAAATAGCTGAACATAATGGCATAGGCGCCGGTACCGTCAGCAGTATTGTAGCCAATTACAAAGTTGGACTTAAGGAATTAAATTTTGATTCAATAAGACAGCTAGCTGTAGACGCAAGACAGCAAGGTTGGAACTTCGCTGATTTAGCTTCACATGCTAGATTATACGACTATTTTATCAAATCGGGGGCAGCAGAGGATAAAATAGAGTCATTCATTGCCAAGGTTAGTTCCAGTGATGTTTCCCCCGAAAACGTGATTGAGCTTGTATATCAATTACATGAGATCTCAAAGCAAGAATCAATTCCACTTGATCAGGTACCAGAATATGTCAAGCAAAAACTGGAAGCGAAGCAGAAGATTGATGAAGATGTAAAGCAAGCTGACGCCATACTACAAAGCAAGAATGTGACTATTGAAGCTATCAATGGATATCTAAAACTAAGTGATGAACTTGACAAACATGGTCTATCTGCACAGGATACTGACAAACTTTTGAATCTTCTTCTAAACGCAAAGGAATATCAATTTGATGTTAAGAAAATTGCGGGGAAGCTGCGTGGTATACAACGACTATATGATGCTAGTCGAAGAGATTTCATCTTTGCAAATTGGTGTTGAGGATCTAATAGCATTCAAGATTGCAATAAATCAAGCAGCAAAATACTATGACTTATCTCCTTTGGCTTCTACTTTGCGGCTAATTGATGACATAAAAAAGTATAATAAAATAGATGGACTCAAGAAAGAGTTGTCTTCGTTGTATATGCAGAAGTATACAGTTGATCAAGGGGGCTCTGATCAACCTACAAAGCCGGGGAATAACATAAGACAGAATATTAGAGCTGAATAACTTCTTGGAAAATAATGGATACAATAACATCAGAATTGGCAATTGTTTTCTAAGCATAGCTTATTGAAGGAAAAATATGGTATATAAAGGCACTTTAGAATTGATGCCAGATCGAGTTAGAAACCTGTTCGATGCTTGAATTAATAAGATAGTGCATCACACATATGATAATTGAGTTTTGAACTGGTAGCCTTGCTAGGATCAATATTCCATTCGCCTTGCAGTTTTATAGGTTTTCTAAGAGTTGATTTATCGTTCTTACATTCTGGACTGTTTGAGATATCTTGGCTAAATCTATGTTATTGATAATATTGTCACTCATAGCTATCTTAATGGTAGACCCAGGTTTTATTACTATTATTTTTAGCAGTATCTTAGACTCTTTATCTCCATCAATTTTTTTTGTCGACAGAGCGATTAGTACTCATGGGTAAATTTCATATTGAAATGTTCCTTCACACAATGTTTAAAGCTGTAGGGGAACTAAGTTCACCGCTAGGAAAACTAAGTTACTCCTATCCTATTATAATTGTTCTAATTACCTGTTCATATGAAAATAAATAACCAACTTGTTGGCATGTATGAGAATTCGACACACAACAAGAATGCACTTATTCACGAACACGAATTTGCTAAGGTAACGACCAAAGAAGCAAACAAGTTTCTTCTTAGCTGTGTTACTTGCGGAATATACTATTGTGAGCAATGTGGCTACATGCTTCGGACTACATCTGTAACGCCATATCGTGATAGAGTTTACATAATCCAGGATATAATACTAAAGCTAGCAGAACATGGCGAATTAAACCAGACTGCACTAATTAGTCTTAATGGATTGAATTTAAAGAAGCACAAATGCATTCTGGATGAATTAGAAGTAAATGGTTTTATATGCAAAAGTAAATCACCATTTGGAAAAAGAGTAGTTATGGTCTATAAACCAACACAAAAGGGAATAGAATTTTGTAGAAGTATATTGGAGCCGTACGAAAGAATGTTCCCAAGGAAGAAAGAACCTATTCTTACTGTTAATAATAATGGTATCAGTAATAGCAATAATGCGATAAAGCCTTCAATAATCTATAAAGCAGTAAGTTAAGGAAAGCACCATTGACATGAAGTTATCGATAAGAACAAAGACAGCTCGCCGGATACTGTAATTCGTGCTGTGAGCGTGTCACATGGTATTACAGTAAGCTTAAGCTGGTTGTTCTCGGTTATGCCGGTTAACACGATTTACATTCCTTCAAGTTATATTAATAACAACCGTAATGCTAATGGTAATGATAACACTAACACAGACACAAAGCAGAAGCAGCAGCTAGAACGACAGATTGGAAAAGAACCATTTTTTGATGTAGAGATACGAAGAACAGGACAAAAACAAAGAGAACTAGCTTCGAGAGATGAGCCTATTTTTTGGAGCAAGCCGGAGTCAAACTTTGATGAGAACGGGAATAGGATTGCGAATAGGGAGAGTGACATGCCAGAACCAGAATCAGGTTTTGGTGATGAGGAGGAGTATGATGACCAGCCTTAATGACAGAGCCAACTACCAACAATAAAGATAAGGATAAAGAAGATATCAATCCCAGAATCCTGACTCTTTCTTAAGGACTAGTCTTGGAAATATCTCAAGGTCTATTCCTGCAAGACAAATTTGACTTTCCACCCAGGCAACATCAACAAGTTAATGAAATAATCATATAGGGCGAGCGAATAAATTATTATCGAATCTCTTCTGGAAATATAAATGGCTTTTTATTGCTCTCCAAAATGGGTCTTGCTCTTTAGCCTTCCCTTCGTGTTTTACTTACATCATATAGCGCAGTAACCTCTTGTCCATCATGTTCTAGTTTAAACTGTAAGACAACTCCTGATGATATAGCATTTCTTATAGCATTATGGATCTCCATAGCAACGCCATCTCTAGTAGATGTAGCTACTAGCATTATTTTGTTGGTCTCAGCGCTCACTTTTCCAGCCTTTCGTTTGAGTGCGTCCTTCGCTTCATCAGGCGAGTATTTCCTTATAGTAGCCTTGGACCAAAGATCAAGACAATCATGCTCTATCTTTGCACGACAGTCTCTGGGTGGCAGCTTTTCTTCATCTCTAAGGATAATGTAGAGTTCTACAATGTATTGATTGGCCAGCTATTGGCACATCTCTCTTAGCTCTTCTAGAACAACATCGTATTGGCTCAATTCATATCCTTCCTCTAAAGGTGTTATTATCAGGGGATGCTGAATTGGTAGTGCTGTTTAGAAAGGAGAAAATATCATCTAATTTGTTCTTCATACCGATAATTAGATTTTCAATGTGCTGGTTCATCACTATAAGATAAGAAAGGACTAGCACTCTTATTGATGCTATGCGGAAGCAGATTCGATACTTATTTCATAACTATGTCCCAGGGTGTCACTATAGAATAACCTCAGATGATAGTGGCAATGGTCATACTATACCGCGCTATACGGTCAAAAATACAACAGAATAGAGATGCTGCATATTCACTTTCTTGAATAATGTATTATTGCACAAATAGTAATTACTATAACAACCTATAACTAGTAGTCAGAATTAAAACCAGATCTTTTAGGTATAACCCTTCCTCAGAAGATGCAACGAGACAGCATCCTATTTGATTGATTCAGAAATCATTCTTGCAAGTTCAACTTTCTCTTGCAATTTGTATAGCTCTATCTTGGCAAGTAACTGTTGTCGCATCTGTGTGCCGTAAGATCTGAAAGCAGTGTTATACAGTTACTGAAGCCGTTGGTTACATCACTAACAGTGCCACTGTGGCCTACTAGACCAGGTTGCTTCGTTCCGCATGTTATTTGGAGCTGCTGCTGATTATTCATGAATGTATGTGCGAAGGTATATCCTTCTCACATTGTCCGATGCTACTATAAATGGTCGCAGCCATTGCTCGTTGAAAGTTGAAAAGCATAGGTAATGCTGATAACACGACTGCTATGGTCATTGTTATTGTAATATATCGTAGCTTCTTATCCATGATATTGTTTACATAAGGTGGCTTGCTAGTAGGCCTTTTGGTTTATGTAACCAAACCACAAGACCGATATCAAGCGTGGGAACGTTTGTGTGAAATCCTTGTGTTCATCATCAATGTAAATGTATCTGATATGAATTAATATATATAGAATGTTCGTATCATTATAACTTAAACTTCATACTTTTTGCCAGCTTGATATGAGCCTAATTAAGGGTTACATATTTTGAAGATCATAAAGAATTTTCCTTGTTGAGTTTGTTCTTGTTACTGTGCTTGTACGTGTGTAATAGCAGCACTAATAGATCAAAGTTATATCATAATGGTTTGTAAATAATTTAATTATGTCGGTAAGAGGCACAAATACATCGGATGAAGAACCATCTCTTACAACCATTGCTGTACTGAACCTTGCGTGGAGTTTAATTCTAAACCTTTCTACGAATATCAAAGATGTTGACATTGGAAAAGAAGCGTTAAAGAGCTTGAAGGAATTGAGTAGTCGAGTTGAAAAACACAATAATAGTACAAAAGACTCGACATATCTTAATAACATCTTTTGTTTATTATTTGGCTTTGTTGAGAGCGTTGCCTTTGAAAGGTACGAATACAAACCATCGATTATTGGAATGATTTGGCAGATCTTGCCTCATTCTCTCGAGATGGCACCATATTAAGAATAGCTGGTTTTCTAGGAATAGGTGGAGGAGCTAACGTTATACAAAATCTCATTTCAAGCAAAGGTTTTACTGCTATAGCAAGCTTCAATATTGGAATATTCCTATTGTCTGGATTTATTGGTTTGGTTGGCATTGTTATATTAGTCAAATATTTGCGTACGAAGCAAATTCGTAAGACAGTTAGCAGTACGTTAGGAGAGGAACAAAATTATTGGGAAGCTACGGCACGACACAATTACGAAAAGAATCTCAAGCAATTATGTAGTAATATACAGGAAATACAGAAAAGGTATTATCCTAAATACAATGAACAATTAACAGATGCAGAGATAATAAATCGAATATTACCACAAATTAAATTGTTCGACAAATCCACAGTAGCCACTTAAGAGATAGGCTCTCAAGCCAGATAAAGACAAAGATATCACTATAGTAGCATAAAGAGAGCATGCCGCATACCCTCTACCAATAGTGTACTCTTTTACCGTCCGTTGTCGTTGTAAAATAAAATAGATCTAATTTGATTATTTATTATTACTATTATCTTATTCATGTATTATTAGTACAGGTTTTCTTGCACTGTCCAATACTCGTCGGACAACACTTCCGAGAACTCTAATCTTAGAGGTAATCCTGCTACTTGCCATAACTATTAAATCAAAATCCATTTCTTCAGACTGATGAACTACTTCATCAACTATCTTGCCTGTACGTATTTTATACGATATTTTATTTATGCCTGCATCTTTGCATCGTCTTATCCTTTCATCTAGCATTTGTCTTACTCCCCCTTCTAAAGCATTTCGTAAATCTTCCTTTGCTTTTTCTATAGGTGTATCTGATTTGAAATATGCAAGCAGAGCACTCGGAGGAATGATCTCAGTTTCTATGACGTTAAGTATCATAATTTCAGCACTAGATATTTCGGACAAATATGCAGCATGGCTTAGGGCCTTATCTGACATCATAGAACCATCATGTGGAACCAATATCTTTTGATATCTAATTTGGGAATCTACTGTAAATGCTGTTGTAGAGCTCATTATATTATTATTATCATTATACTATGGTATATATTGGATACAAAAACAGCCTTTTATTATTCGAATAACTCAAACATGATATAGAACATGACTTCGATAGAAGAAGATGATGTACACAATAAGATAATAGCTGAAATACTAAAAATATGTACCGATGGCTGCACAGAACAAAATATTTTGGAGCAAACACATCTATCACATGATCAGCTAAGAAGAATCATGGCAGAAATAGTAGACAGAGAGTTATTACATTATATTGAAGCACGCCGCATCTACATGACAACAGATCATGGATATATTTTTCTTAAAAAAGGATAATACATATTTTTAGCTATGACATAGGTCACTCTTTAGCCTTATGATTGTTTGTTTTTGCTAATGTATAGAGATCCCTACTTGCCATAAGAAACGCGTTTCCTATGTCATATAGAAGACTTACGATAGACTTTTTTGCTGAAACGACAAAAGCATGTCCCAAACATTAAGAGAATGGGAACTAGAACCAAAACCAGAAATGCTGTGAATATAAGCATGTTTAATAACAGATTTCTTGAATTCTGCTCTTGAGATATGCCTATCGCTATATTTTCTGCAAATTTCTAATATCTTATAGATCAAGTATAATAAGTCCCCGACTATAATCACAGAAAATGATATCCAGAATTCTTGTTGCTATGGATGGGTCAGACTCATCGCTAAAGGCCTATCAACATGCTTGTTTTTTAGCTAAACAATGTGATGCTTCTCTGATTATTGTAAACATATTTGATGCATTTGAAAGAGTAAAAGGAGTGTCAACTAAGATAAAGCAAGAACTCAGAGAAATTGCTAAGCAAATAGATCTGGAAGGCGGAAGAGCCGTAACTACACAAATCCTAGAGGATTATCAATCTCAAGCTAAAGATTCTGGAATAAAAGACGTAAAGATAGTAAGACGTGAAGGAAATGCAGCTGTAGAAATATTGCTTATAACAGAAGAGGAAAAAGTAGATATTGTAATAATTGGGAACAAAGGACTCAACACACGTAAAGAATTCCTATTAGGCAATGTATCTTATAGAGTAGTCCAACATGCAAAATGCCCGGTGACTGTAGTTAGGTAATTCGCTTAACGATGGTGCACCAAAGGCGTAATAGCTCTGCTTATGGTATTTAACGCCTTTTGCACATTTGCCAAGCATCTTTCTACATAATATACAATATATGATACATAGCTATCTCTATGTACATATGTTATATTATTATTAGCCTACTAAGAGTTGGATTCGTATTCTAGTCTGATAAATGAGGCTGTTCCTTGCATATCGGCTATTGGTGCCGTGATTATGAATGTGCCTGTTTGCTGATTATCTAGGTTGGATGGGCTAACTGTTACAGTCTTGTTGCCGCCTACGTTATTGCCGCTAGAATCATAGAAATCAGCTGACTGCAGCTTTGTTGTCAACTTGTATTGAAATTGCCTTGTTCAGACGCGCATTGAGTGTCACCTGCTAGCTGGCATAGCTGTGCTGTACTTAGCAGCAGCAAAAAGCTTGGCTGACCAGTAGTTGTTGTCACTGGGGCTTGGGTTTGATTTACTATTATGTTACGGATTACAGTTTGCACTTCAGTCCTTACCTTTACAGTATCATGATGGTTATGGTCATGATGATCGTTTTGAACGCATACCCTTCTGCTGAAGTCACAGTGCAAGCCTGGTGGACATCCACGTTGACATGGTGGTGGCGGAGGAGGTGGACTGATATTTGGAACGCATGTCCCTCGGAAACAGTGGAAGTTTGGTGGACATTCTCGTGGACATTTTAGTGGTGGAAGTGGTAGAATCGGTCTTTCACATCCATGTGGGCCAAAGCTAAATCCTGGAGGACATCGCTCTGGAATACAAATCTTGCCAGGAGGACAGGGTCTCGACTTTCAAAGGTCCTTACCTAATCAGGCTAGTTAAAGGTTTCAACGTCTCTCACTTAGATTACATAATAATCGTACTTTGTCACAATATGGGATAGAGCTACAAAGGTGTACCTTAGTTGAGAACAATAATGCATTTAGCTAGTCTCATATAATGTTCTGACTATCGCTTTTGTTTGCACTGCATTGCAGTAGAGTCTGAGATTACAAATAGCAGCCTGTTACTGTATATGTAATGACTAACAGCAATACCAGTTCAGAATCCATACCTGTTTCAAGTATTATGATTAGTAATGTAAAAATAGCTGAAGAAAATCAAAGTATACAAGGAGTTTGTAAGATTCTGTATGAGAATAAAATAGGCAGCATAGTTATTGTAAAGAACTCCTCTACTTCTGAAAAAAATAAGGAAAGCAAAAAAATACCAGTAGGTATAGTTACAGAAAGAGATATTGTAAGACTAGTATCTTCATCCGACAAATTATCTGTGGATCAACCTGTTCATTTGCTTATGAAAACTCCTTCAGATAGGGACATATTCAGAGTAATAGTCAAAAATCAAAGATTAGCATCCGGTGGTATAGGTGATCAAATACTGATAGACCAGCAATCAATATATGGCAAGTTCACTGACTATTGGTTAAAAGGCGTTCCTAATACGCCATAAGGTGTTTTTAGTAGACATTGGGTCGAAGTAATTCGCATGATTTTAGACAAAGCGCTCTTAGATATTCCAATTAAAGATGCAGCAGCTCATATTTTTAGACGACCATTTTTGTTTGTAAATCCAACTGCTCATATGCTGCAAATAGCGACCTTCCTTGCAATTGGCCCTCAGATCTATGCAGATGGTTTGATAGTAATTAACGAAAGCAACAACAAACCTATCGGCAGAATTAGCAGCAAGCACATCATCTCTAACATTATAAATACTGGCTATCCAGAGTGGTTAGAAACAACTGCACTACAAATAATGGATGATTTTGCAGGAATTGTAGACATGAATTCATCTTTGAGTAAAGTATTAGAAGTTTTCGATAAAACAAGATTTGCATTTGTTGTTATAGTATCTAAGGGTAACGATAGAATTGATAGCGAACATGATTCTAAGGCAGTAGAAGAGGCAGTAGTAGCATCACTTTCTATAAGAGATATCCTACCTTTGATAGCAAAAATGAATATTGACATACCAATAAAGGATCTATGTCGTCCATTAATATCTGTAGATAAAAATACGAGTGTTAGAAGTGCAATAGACTTTATGATGAAAAATGGTATACGAAATATAGGTATAAGGGAGGACGCTGATTACAGTGATGATATCAGCAATAGAAATAATAATAATAAAACTAAACTACTTCGTACTATAAATGATAGAAAGATATTAGAATTTCTACTAAGTGATAAAGGAAAGCAAATTATAAGAAAAAACGGTATCGCAGGTTTAGCAGATGTTAATATTATCAACCACTTAGATATGATATCTACAAATAAGGTAAAATATGGTACTACTACAAGTGAAGCAGCAGAACTTTTGACGCATATAGAAAATCCATGCTTGATTTTGGAAAATGAAGAGTATGGTAATAATTATTCTATAGTGACTCCTTGGGACATAGTTATGAAAACAATGAAATAGGTATCACATATTGTCTGGAATTCCAATAGCAGATGAACTAAAACGTATAGCAAAGGGAGAAATACTCTCTGATGATTGGAGTAAAGTGATATATTCTGTAGATGCAAGCCATTACTCTATTGAACCATCAGTGATTGTATGTCCATTAGATGAATATGATCTATCGAAAGTATGCCAGTATGGGTATTCTAAAAATATATCCATAACTGCAAGGGGTGCAGGTACTGGACTTTTAGGACAATCACTTAACGATAACATTGTCATTGATTTTACGAAGCATATGAATAAAATCTTGGAGATTGAAACTGATTACGTTCTAGTCCAGCCAGGAGTAGTTAAAGGTATTTTAGATAAAGAATTGAAGAAAAGAGGAAAATTCCTTCCACCTGACCCGGCTAGCAGCAACTATTGTACAATTGGCGGTATGATTGCAAATAATTCGAGTGGTATACATGCGCTAGGTTATGGTAACACAATTGAGTTTCTAGATATGGTTAATGTAGTGTATTCTGATGGTAGTTTTGGGGCCGTTAGCAATAGTAATAATGGTGCTTCTGATAAAGAACATGATGATCAGAAAATTACAAACTTATACAGATTATTATCACCTCACATAAATTTAATACAGAAACAATATCCGAAAGTAACAAAGAATTCCTGCGGTTATCGTCTTGATGCAGTAATAAACAATGAAAAATTTTGCCCACACAAGATATTTGCTGCTTCAGAAGGAACATTAGGAATTGTAACTTCTGCGAAGCTAAAGATCATTGATATTCCTTTGTATAGAGCGACGATAGTGTTTGGCTTTAAAGATATATTATCTTCTATGTCGGCAGTACCTCTTATTTTACAATTTTCTCCTGTTGCTCTGGAAATGCTTGATCATACTGTGTTTCGTACTGTTGATGTTGAGACCTATCCAAGAGGCATGAATAGTGGTAGTGATGGTGGTTCTCTCCTATTTGTAGAATTTGCAGGCGACAGTATTATCGACGTTGAGCAAAGACTTACTTCGTGCAAAGATAAATTATCTTGTGTGTCTAATGTTTTAGAGACTGTGACTGATGAAAATAGCTCCGAACAGATATGGCGAGCAAGAAAAAGTGCATTAAATAATGTTATGAAAATGACTGTGGGAAGCAGAAAGCCTGTAGGCTTGATAGAAGACACGGTAGTAAGTCCAGATATACTTTATGATTATACTCGATTTCTACTACAAGAATATAACGATAATAATTTAGACTATGTAATATATGGTCATGCTGGAAATGGAAATTTACATACAAGACCAATGATCGATACAGAATCACAGAGTGAACTTGAATTATTTAATGTTATAGCAGATGAAGTTTTTAGTAAAGTAATTAGTTATGGTGGAACTATAACAGGTGAACATGGTGATGGCATAGCCAGAACTAAGTACATGGAATTTATGTATGGTCTACAAATAGTTTCAATTTTTGAGAGAATCAAAAAATTATTTGATCCTAAATTTATTATGAATCCTGGCAAAAAAGTAATTAGATCTGATCTGTTGCATTAACTGTATCATGCAAAGAAAACGCGTGGATTACTCAAACAATAAAACAAATCTTCTTCACTTTTAATTGTATATTCAAGATTAAATAGTTATAGGCAATATTTTCACTTTTGATCTTTCAAAGTCTTATCCTATTGAAGTTGTGGTTAGAATATATCATATATCATGATCTAGCAGTAATATTATGTCAGATAATATAAAATTTGGATTACCTATTCCACAAGGATAGAGGGGAGGTGATCTCCTACTAGAGGAAGAAAATAATCCTATTAAGCAATATGAATTTTCAAAGTCTATTGCAACAACAGCAGGTAATTTGAACTTTGATTCAATTTACGCTTATGATCATCTTATTCCTCATCATAAGGATGATATAGAAAAAAATATTTTTGAATGCTTTACTTTATTATCTTCTCTAGCATCAATTACACAAAAAGTAAATATAGGACAAATAGTTGTGTGTAATTCTTATCGCAATCCATCACTATTAGCAAAGATGCTATCTACTTTGGATGTTATAAGTAATGGTAGAGTAGAGTTAGGAATAGGTTCTGGATGATACGAGCAAGAATATGCAGCATATGGATATGATTTTCCATCAGATAAAACAAGAATTACACACTTGACGAATCCATAAGTATAATCAAAGCAATGTGGACAGAGGAATATGCATCATTTGAAGGAAAATACTATCAAATGAAGGATGCGATATGCAATCCAAAACCAATCCAAAAGCCTAATCCATTGATCATGGTTGGAGGGTCGGGAGAAAAATATTTTTAGTCACTATGGTTCATTTGATTCTTTCTCATCTTCATTGCTATCACTAGATGACTTCAGCTTTTGTATGGCTTTTTGAGAAACAAACCTAATAGCATCATCAACTACAGTAGCATTAGTAAGTAAATCTAGCTTCATTGAATAGCACTCTTTAGCTAATGGCAATGCCTGTATCTTTTCTCTTTTATCTTCTGTATTTTGTGCTGTATTCCATGCTTCTTTTGTAATTGCATTCAACCCAACAAGACATTTCTCATATTCTTCTGGCAGCCTTTCATCGATGTATTTTTTGATGTTGGCTTTAGCTTGATTTCTCAAATACGATATGTCTCTATTTACAGTAGCAAGTCCAACTTGTAATACTTGAGATATCTCTCTTTGGCTGTATCCTTTGCTGCAAAGCTCTAGCACTTTGTCTCTTCTCCATTGTACTTGCTGTTGTTCTTGTTCTTGATGTTCCATCTCTGAGC
>JBKPMK010000546.1:0-1817 GCA_046732115.1 Thermoproteota archaeon | reverse complement strand
ACTGATATAATCCACTTTTAAAATCCTGCAGTGCTAATAGAGGATTTGTATAGCCATCAACTTCAAACCCATCACGTTCTAACCTTGTTTTAACAAGATATGCAATATCAGGTTCATCCTCTACAAGCAATATCCTATTTTCCTTGTTATAATCAGCAGCCGTAATCTCTCATCTTTTTGGGATATTCTGGTTTGTATCTATAATAAATGTTATAAACTAAATACTATAGTAGCATAAAGATTTTTTAAACGAAAAAGAAACAATAGAATTATTACTAAGTCCGAGGAATTATTTCCTTCTTTCGCACGTCATGTCAATGTTGAATGATAATGATGTTTAATCGTCTTTTGCTGCAATTTTTATTATTTATTCTTGTTTTGCTCTTTGTTAAATGATGGTAGAGTAATAGTAAATGTTGCTCCTTTGCCATCAGGATTGTTAATAGCATATAATTTTCCACCATGTGCTTCTACTATATTCTTAGATATATACAACCCTAATCCGGTTCCTTTGTGAGATTTGGTAGTGAATTTTGAAAATAGTCTTGGTAGTATTTCAGGGTCAATTCCTTTACCCGTATCTTTAATAGTAATGATTGCATATTGAGGTTCTTCTTGCTTCATTTCTAATGTAACTCTTACACTTCCATAAGAGTCAGTAAACTTAAACGCGTTATCAAGAATGTTGTCTACAACTTGAGTTAATCTTTCTTCATCAGCTTCTACAACAATATCTTCTCCTTCTTTTACTTTTGGTTGAAAGACCAATTTTGTTTGCATCGTTTTAGTATCTTTATTCTTATTGTCGTTATTACCGCCATTAATATTTGAAGCCAATTCTGTTATATCCCTAGCTTTGCGCTGCTTCTGTCTTTTAACATAATCCTTTACAATATTGGATATTGCCGAGTTTAGCTTTAATGGTTTCTTATTAAGCGGGAATGTATTGCTTTCTATTCTTGCAATGTCCAAAATATCAGAAGCTAACTTCTGAAGTCTTTCTGAGTTATGAAGGATTGCAAAAAGTGAATATTTTTTTCTATCATTTGTTTCGTCTTCTAATAGCAATTCTGTATAGCCTAGAATAGACTGAATGGGGGTTCTTAATTCATGTGCTGCTACATTGATAAACTCTTGTTGCATTGCATTTGTATTCTCCACTTTTTGATAAGCATCTTTGAGTTGTTTATATAATTGATTTTGTTTAGAAAGATTTTCAAATATAGCAGAGTAAGATGTTATAGTTGATTTGCTATTAGATAAAGTAGATAGACCTATTGTATCGTCCAAACTATCTGAAAGACTATCTTTTATCTCCATTGCCAATGAATCTTGTTTGTCTACAACTATTATTTTGGCGTTGATTGAAGAACTTGGTGCAATATCCTGTATATCTATAATAGAATTGGCACTAGTATTAGTATTAGTAGTAGGGTTATTAGCATTATTTGCATTATTTTTTTGGTATAGTGGTTGTTCTTGTTGCTGGTGATGATATCCTTCATTTTCTTGTTGTCCTTGTTGGTTTTTTAGATTAGATACTAATTCTTGCACATCATCATCTATAGGAGTTAAAATCCTAACCCTAACCCCATGCCTTGATAAATTGGATAGCATTTGGGTAATACCCAATTGTCTTTCCTGTAAAAGAAATGTATTAACTGTAGAAAATATCATCTGAACTTCTTTCTTTGCTGACTTCAAAAGCCTATACTCTGCTTCTAGTGCTTCTTTAGTATCAACAATAATCTCTATTGATTCTGGTGTTATTCCTTCTTCGATTTCCTTTACTCTAACCTGAAATGGAATTGCTTTAT
>JBKPMK010000545.1:0-4806 GCA_046732115.1 Thermoproteota archaeon | reverse complement strand
TACGCCATATGGTCCACCAGACCATCCAGTATTGATCAGATATACATTGACATCATGTTCTGTAATCTTATTTCCAAGCATTTTTGCATATTCCTTAGCATGGAGTGGCATAAACGGAGCACCAAAACATTGCGAAAATGTTTCCTTTGGTTCTGTAATTCCTCTTTCTGTTCCTGCCAATTTACTCGTATAACCAGACATGAAGTGGTACATTGCACCTTCCTTTGTCAGTTTCGCAATCGGCGGCATAACTCCAAAGGCATCAGCAGTAAGGAAGATAATTACTTTCGGGTGAGTGGCAACACTTGGAATTACTGCACCATGAATAAAGTCAATAGGATATACAACTCGAGTATTTTCTGTGAGACTTCCATCGTCAAAGTTGGGTTCTCGTGTATCGTTATCGATAATAACATTTTCCATAACTGCACCAAATCTAATAGCCTTCCAGATTTCCGGTTCATTGTCTTTTTTTAGGTTTATACACTTTGCATAACAACCACCTTCAAAATTGAAAATACCTCTGTCAGACCAGCCGTGTTCATCATCCCCAACAAGGCGTCTTTCAGGATCAGCTGAGAGAGTTGTCTTTCCTGTCCCAGATAATCCAAAGAATAGGGCAGAATTTCCATCCATACCCACATTAGCAGAGCAGTGCATGGGAAAAATGCCTTTAGTGGGTAAAATATAGTTCATTACGCTAAACATAGCTTTTTTAATCTCACCTGCATACGACGTAGAGCCTATTAGAACCATTTTTTTCTCAAAGCTTATTATAATAAATGTATCCGTTCTAGTTCCTTCTATTTCAGCCATCGCACCAAAATCATTTACAGATAGAAGTGTAAAATCTGGTTTATGATATTTGAGCTCATCTATCCTTGGACGAATAAAAATTTGGGTCGCAAAAAGATTATGCCATGCGTTATTCGTAATCACTCTTATAGGCAATCTAAATTCCTGATCTGCTCCAACATATCCGTCAAACACAAAAAACTCTCTACCTTCAACGTACTTTTTCATTCTGCTGAAAAGCATTTCAAACTTTTCCTGTGAGATTGGACGATTGACTTTACCCCAGTCCACAGTATCGTGAGTGACGCTATCATCAACAATATATCTGTCCTCCGGTGACCTTCCTGTAAATTTGCCAGTTTTTACGGATAGTGCACCGGTAGAAGATAATTTCCCTTCTTTTCTATGAACGGCAACTTCTATTAATGACGACACGGATAGGTTTAGGTGTATCTTACTGAGCCGAATATCCATCTCTTCAAGCTGCATCATACACTTTGTGGTCATACTCTTAGGGTTGTCATTCATTAGCTGATTTAACCATCGACTTGCATATTTAATTGATTTCCTGTCATAAATTAAAGTAAAATCTTCTCACATTCTTATAGTATATACATCAAACCGTTTACACAAGATATAATATTTTGATCTCAAGTCTATAGTAACTCTAAACAAGGTCATTGAATAAATATAGCACTAAATGGTGTTTAGTCAATAACAATGATTAGTAAATCGTAAACTACCAGTATTCGTATAAATTTTTTGTTTAATGGTCTAGGCTTTTTTAACCTTGACTTAATTCTAATTATAAGCCATATTTTTATAGTCACTGATCGAGTCGTAGTGAGATATCTGTTTGGAGCTCCGAAAAATTACGATATTACTTGTCCTCGGTGGACTTATTACCGCTGTCTGGGCTAGCATTGAGATTAATGGATATACTCAGGTACCACCTATACAATTCCAATTTACTCAGAAACAAGCCTTAAATAATGATTCGACTACTCCTTTTTCATTACCTTCTATCAGATTAGATGATCCAGGTAATGCTACAACAGTAAAAAGTGGCCTAGTTGCTATTGCTGGTCCCGATCAAATAGTGAAAGAAGGTACTACCGTTATTTTAAATGGTAGCAGAAGCAGAGATTCTAATGGAGTGATCTTAGCTTACTCATGGAAACAGATTCCTACTAATAATTTTATTACGTTAAGCGGCGCTAGTACGCCGATATGGTCCTTTACTGCACCAACAGTATCTGCTGACACCACACTAAAATTCCAATTAACAGTCACAGATAGCAACGGCTTAAATGGTAGTAGCATGGTAAATGTTCTAGTTAAGAACATTCCAGAGCAGACACCTTCCACAGCTAATTCTCCAACTAGCAATGCTACTCCCAGCAATAATCCTTCAATTGCAGATATTATTCCTCAGCAGACACCTTCTACAGCTAATTCTCCAACTAGCAATGCTACTCCCAGCAATAATCCTCCAATTGCAGATATTATTCCTCAGCAGACACCTTCTACAGCTAATTCTCCAACTAGCAATGCTACTCCCAGCAATAATCCTCCAATTGCAGGTATTATTCCTCAGCAGACACCTTCTACAGATAATACTTCCTAGCAACATAATTGGAGATAGTAGCACATCTACCGCCAGTTATCTGACAGCTAATGCTTGTGAGATAGAATTTAGCAGATGCTTTGATGCTTTAGATGGAGCAATAGCATTAGTTCTGTAATATCTTATTTATGGTAGCAGACAGGCAGTAAATCATTTGTTAATAGATCCCAAAATAGATAGTTCAGCGTTTATAGCGAGACATTAAGAAGAATCTAAATCCTCTCTTTATAAGACACATAAAGTCATCTCTGTTTGAGATTTCTTTGTCATTTTGTTTTACTGATCATATCTGATAGATCAATGTTAAAGAAGGTTTTTAGTATTCCTGTGTACGCTTGTACAGGAGGAGGAATTTCATCCTCGCAAGCCACGCCCATATTCCATGCATTTATCCAAATTATCATACTCTGAAGCATATTTACAAACCTAAGATATTGTTTTGGAACGACTTCCAATTCATGAAGATACTTTTCAACCAATAACCATGAGGCGGTAAAGTCGATACATGGATTTCCATAAATTGCTTTAATTTGATCTTTTATAGTCTTAGCATATTTAAATGGCTTTTCACAGACGAAGAAAGGAAAATCGGCCTTTGTGGGCAACATTAGACCGGGCGGAGACCATATCGTTATTATCCTTGCACCATCTTCTAATTCGTTCTCAGCCCTGTTAATCATTAGATCAATAATATCTGGATCTGTGAACCAAAGTAACAAAACAGTAACCTCAGAAATATTGGTTGTTCTAACATTACCGTTGATTATCTCAATTCTATCGCTTATCTTTGAAATTCTTTTGCGTGATTTTGTAGACGTTGGCTTTCTTATATCAATTCTGACAGCCCTTTTTACTTTGAACTCTTTTACAGCAATTGTAATAGAATTGTTATTTCCATATCCTATATCATAGAAAATATCTTTTTTATTCACATTAGCAATTTTAAGCATTTTTCTAACTACGCTATCTGGAATTGCAATATCCTCTCCTTTTACAACAGATTGAGGTAATGACGATAAGAAATCTTGGATTTTCAACGGCATTTTGTTTGCTCTTAGAATTATAAATATGAATATTTGACGATATGGAAATTATGGCTTGTAAGGTGTAAGGGGACACACTAAAGGTCTGGTACTAACTAGATTTCTGAGTATCGTATGCTTATGTTTTTGAAGCATTCTACAAGAAACTTAAAGAAAGTATCTTATTACTAGTAAGAAAGATGTCTACAAAATAATAAGTTTCTAATGAATTGAAAAGATATTAAATTGACTTGGGAGTATCATGTATATGCGATATCGGAGGCATTTCTATTTCTATTCCTCTAAAAATAGATAAATAAATAGGACGTACATAGACAACATCGAGTAGCTGCAATAACGATCGCAGTATTAACAGGTAAGTTATAAAAGCAACAAAATAAAACTAATTTATTGGTGATACCATTTAGCTATAGGACAACAGCAAACTATTCTTAACTTGTACAATTCAGGAATTTTACCGGAGATAATAGCTCTTCAAATGGATATGAGTGAAGAGGAGGTACTTGCAATTATAGCAAAAGTGAAAAAAGAACAAGAGGACGGAGTGAAAGCCACAAACCTAAATGAGATCGCCCCAACTGTACCAGAAGAAATGAAAATGGAGGGTGATAAAGAACGCCATGTTGATGTTCCTCTAATAAGTAAACTGCAACTGGATAAAGCCGTAAACGTTGATTATGCCACAAAACATGCGCAGTTAAGCATGTGGAGCGCTTTAAAGGTAAAGCCTGACTTCGACATTTCGTTGGAAGAAACTCAAAATGCGCTGAAGAAGTATGCAGAATCCAAAGCTACTTTTGTGATCGTACATGTTGATCTTGTAGACTCTACTAAATTATCCATGACTCTTCCTATAGATAGACTTACAACGATTATCCAAGCTTTTGCACAAGAACTGTCGTTAGTAATATCGTCATATGGTGGTTACGTATTAAAATACATAGGAGATGCAATTTTGGCGTTTTTTATTGTAGATTCCCAAAATGATTTGTATCTTCGTTGTATCAATGCAGTAGATTGCGGATGTACTATGATCAAAGTAATACGTCAGGGCATCAATCCTATTCTGAACCAAAGTGACTATCCCGAATTGAGGATAAGAATTGGAATTGATGTCGGGAAAAATGCAGTAGTCAAATTTGGATGGAATATGCGTACGTTAGATGGAAAAGTCATTACTAAAGCTCCTTGTTTTGATATTTTAGGGTATACGATCAGCATTGCAACTAAAATGACTGCATTCGCTAAACCAGATCAAATTGTAATAGGCCAATTAGTCTACAATGTCTTGGATGATGAGCAAAAATCTACCTTTAGGCTTTTAGCTATAAACCCAAATAT
>JBKPMK010000544.1:0-10939 GCA_046732115.1 Thermoproteota archaeon | reverse complement strand
GTTCTTGCCTGGAATGTAGCCTTCATTCATTATATGGAAAAATGGTGTAGTATGGCACATTTTCATACCATCATATTCTGGTTTCATATCTCTATGAGCATCAAAATGAATGACAAGTGGTTCTTCTTTGTATAATGCTTTCAGTGGATAATAAGAAAGAGTATGTTCTCCACCTAGCATTACTGGCAGTTTTTTGGCTTCATATAACAAAGAAGTTATTTTGGGTAGTGTATTGTCCAGAAATGAAAGTGTACGAGCAGTTTTAATCCTCTGTCTGCTTGTTTCTTCTTGTACTTTTATCCAAGTAGGGATTTTTAGATCTCCAAGATCATAGATTTTTACTTTATCATAGAGGTCTATTTTTTCATCAAAAATAAAAGTTTCAACTTGACGTGCAGAAGTTAGTCTTATTGCATCTGGTCCGTTGTCAGTCCCCTTACCAAAGCTTGTCGTAATATCGAGCGGGATTCCATAAACAACCACATTAGATTCATTAAACGAGATTTTGACAGGAAGGTCTGCAAAACTATATCCAGTGCTTATAACCTCAGGAACAATGAAAAGAGATTCAAGTAACTCAAAATCAGACTTTTTCAATATCAAAAAAGATACATTTCAGACTAAAATGCTTTTTATGCCCTTATATTAAAGGGATAACCTACAAGGATGCTTTTGTGTTTCCAAGTATGTGATATCATTTTAAATTAAATCGATTAAAAGGTTTTTGCGATTTCTTATTTCTTACTATGTGTCAGTGTCCATTACCCAAATCTTATGAATTAGATATATATATTCATGTACTCCAGAATAACTCGTCAAGACTTGACTGATGCGGCTTGCCGAGAATAGATTTAAAATTGAAATTAAGAGATGATAAAAGCTGATCGAATGTTGCTTCCATAGTTTCAAGATATTTCTCTGTATCGATCTCCTCTGCTTTCACTAAGTCCACAGGTTTTACACCATCTCCTGTTTTTGTTTTAACATATGAAATAATGTCTCCTGCTTTGACTTCTTTTCCTATCTCTACCAATAATTTTGCTGCCTTAATATGTTGTGGTAATCCTTTATAGTTTTCAATTTCGGCATCTCTTCCATCTAGCGAGGTTGCTTTAGCACTGGAGGTAGTTGTCAGCTTCTTGCCATATTTGCTGGGTGATTTGTTGACCATTACATTGAAGGTAAGATCTGAAGAGGGTATTTTTCTAGATTCCAAGTTTCTCGCATTTTCTTGGATAATATGTTTAATCTTTTCTTTAGCTGATTCAAAGTCCTTTTCCGAATTTACTTTGCTCAAAATGTCCAAAATATTATAGAATGCATTTCGTATGAATGGAGGAGTATGGGATTTCTTTCCAGTAAGACCTTTGACGTCTACAGTGCCATCTGCTAGGACGCCGAGGTAATTCTTCTTAAGTTCGCTGAATACTACATACCGATATTGCTTGTCTATTTCAAGGTCTACTCCAAGATTACTTCTTGCCCAAACCGATATTTGATCGACTTGTGTATTAGATGGATTCTTTAGGAATAGTGAGTCAGTATCTCCGTATACTACATCGATACCTATCTCTTTGCATTTCTCAATTGTCTTTGTTGTCGTAGTTCTTCCAATGGCAGCAGTTGCATCGGCTACTGGCAGACAATACAGAGGAAATATCTCTGCACCCATCACTCCATAGCTGGCATTAAGAATTACCTTTATTGCTTGGCTTACTACGTTATACAGTTGCCGTTCTTCAGAAGATAATGCTTTATTTTTGGACAGATACTTGTAGTAGTTGACTCTTAAATCACGTAACGATCCAATCAGGAGTGATGTAAGTCCCTTCTTTTCTTTGCATATCCAGTGTGTGGTCCCTGGTATCTGCTGACTAAGATCGTTTTTGCATGATTGATGTATACAATTTACTGTCTCATATGAGATATTATGTACTTTAATGATACTTGGATAGAGGCTTGCAAAGTCTACCACGATAACGCCGAAATGTATACCAAGGACAGGTTCTACTACTAATCCACCACGATATTTCTTCTCTTTTATTATTGCAGTAGTTGAAGCGCTACCTTTTGCCTGCAGTTCATCACGTCTTGGAATAAGAATATTTCTATGACGATGTTCATAATACAACATACCTCTGATCCACTGATTAACACCAAATCGTGCAATATCGTCTATAGATAGTCTACTAATCCTAGCAATGACTACTAAAAGTTTCATTAATAAATTGTCATTGAAGCTTGTCAATTTGAAGGTTAGATAGGCATCCTTAAGACAATATTCTGCTAATTTGTGGATAGGTAATTCGCTAATATCGCCTTCAAATTCAATTTTGCCATCATTTAGCAAAGCTTCACAAATTGCATTAAGTGTATATTCTGAGTACTTGTGGCTAAATGCATAAATTTGTACAGATCTATTTTGAAAGGTTCTAAACAAGTCAATATGTAATCCATGTCTTATTTGGACCGGTTCAGCTTGAGAACCTCTTTTTATAAAAGTCTCTCTTTTAATTATAATTGGAATTTCATTTTTTGGTATGACCGTCTTACTAATCGAATCAATTCTTGGATCTTGGGACCTAGCATAAAGATATGGCATATCAAAATCATCACCGTTATAAGTAATGATGATTGGATATGAACTAATAATTTTAAATGCTTTTTGTAATAACTCTTTTTCAGTGTGGCAAAGTTCCGTTTCAGGTATTAAAGGAGTATTATGGTCGATCGAGTTGTCTTGTTTCAATACCAACACCTTTTTGAATCCATCGCTTGCAACAAATCCAACTGCAATAACACGTCTGTCATGATCTCGCGGAGTAGGCATTCTTCCTTCTTCAGATTCAACTTCAATGTCCACAGAAATCCTTCTCAGATCAGGAATGGGTTGATTGAGAAGCTCTGCCCATCTCGTAATATATTGATAGTATTCATCATTCCCTTTTCTAGCATCATCTTTTATTCTACTCCAGAGTACCTTTTCCAGTTCTTGTTGAACCTGATGGGAAATTTGATTTTCAAACTGTCTGATTTCCTCTCCTCTTCTAATATAGTATGCACCTGGAATTAGTCCAGTGTCATAAAGATAATTTTCATGGTATTTTATATCTGCTTCCCATGCAGTTACTTTTTCTCTGATACTATTTTCTGTGCCGCCAATAGACAATGGGTCAGGTGCAATTATCTTTAGTAGATCGACCTCTTTGTCAGAGATCAAATCTTTTTTGATCGTTTGCTCTAATACATATTTTTTTTCTCTTTCAGTAATCTTTTCAAGAGTACTGCGATACTGCATTTTTGTATAGCAGTACGGTTTGTGGTTCGTTCTATCACGCCAGAAATATATAACATCATCCTGAATATCATAAAACTTCAGATAAACTGCTTGTTCGTCTCCTGAATAAATAGCAGATAGCAACAGAACAACTCTATTTTCTGGCAGTTCATGCATATCTCCAAGTTTTTTTCTTTTTTCTGTCAGAAAATATTGTTCACTAAAAGTCAATGTGTACCTAATTTTTAATTTTGTTTATAAATCATATTAAAAGCTTGATGTCAAAAATAAAACTAGTTGTGCTACAATATGTTTTGCACTTTGACTACATACGATATATATATCACACTCTAAATATCGATTCTTATTAAAGAATTTTAAGCTACAAAGGTCTACGTCAGTTTACGGATGTACCTATTTTAACTTGACAGCTAATTACTTGTTCTACAATTTTATTCTAAATTATATGATAAACAATAGGAATTTGAGATATCTTGGCACAATTTGCAGGTTAATTACAACGCACACCAATGGCATTACAGGATTTTTTACTTCCTTTAGAGAACATAAAATTCCAGAGTATGACTCTTATCTGTTATGCAAATAGGAAATATAAAGTTATAATTACAGATAAAAGGTTTATAATTCACGATATTTATTATAAATTTACAATAAAGGTGTATGTAGTACAATACCCTTTATATTTACCATATTCTTACTTATTAGTTGGTAGCGTACGGCAAATCAAAAAACTACGATATTGCATGGTGCCGAAGTAATAAATGCGCTATTGCAGATTTTCTCAAACGCCCAGCATACAATAGATGTTTGTGGGAATGCTAAATTTCTAGCAAAAATATTCTCTTTTTCTGTCGTAGACAAGATAAGGCTTGATGCATCTAAAAGAAAAGACTTAAGACAAAGATATATTTTCGAAATCACGAACGAAAATATTAATAATTGCAAAAGTCTCATGAATACAGCTGAGGTTAGGCACTTAGAGGAGCATGAGGCAAATTTTTTAACAAATGAAAATGAATGCATGGGTTTTATAACTATGCAGAAAGAATCACTACAAGCTACTTACAGTAATATTAGAGAAGTAGCGCAACAACAACGATCTGTGTTTGAAACTTTCTGGGATAAAGCAATTCCAGCAAAAAATAAGATTAGAGAGATAGAAGAAGGCCTGAAGTCCGAATATCTCGAAGTTATTTCAGACTACAAAAAAGCAACTGATATTTATATTAATCTTGCTAGATCAGCAGAGGAAGAGGCTCTATTGCTCTTTGCCAACAGTAAAGCCATGAGCAGAGCGGATAGACTTGGAGTCCTAGATAGTTTAATTAATGCCTCAAAGAACAAAGGAGCTTTAGTAAAGATAATCTCTCCTATAACAGAAGAGAATTCAGGACTTGTCGAGCAAATTTGTGAGAAAGCTCCTAACATCAAGATTCTCAATGGTGGTAGTTCTCACTCAGGTTTATTCATAGTGGATGGTAAAAGATTTATTCGATTTGAGCTCAAGGAGCCTACCGCCGAAGAGTTTTCAAATGCAATAGGGTTCATAGAGCACTCAAATAGCAAGGTTGGAGTATATTCTGCTAAATCATTTTTTGAATTGTTGTGGAATGAACATCTTCAATATGAAAAGCTTAAAGAAGCGGATCAAATGAAGAATCAGTTTATCGATGTAGCAGCTCATGAGCTTAGGACGCCTGTTCAACCAATAATTGGCTTGTCCGAGGTTCTTCATTCTACAATAAATGACACAAAGCAACGAGAACTTTTGGATGTTATAGTAAGGAATGCAAAAAGACTGCAACGCCTTACAGAAGATATACTAGATGTTACAAAGATAGAAAGCCATTCTCTAAACTTGAAGAAGGAACGATTCGATCTTACAGAATTGATATCAAATACGATACAAGATGCCACTGGTCAAAGTGAGAAGATTAACAACGGAAAGCTAAAATTAGTATTTTATAACCATGGTAATGACAAACAAAGTCATATTATCTACGCTGATAAGCCAAGGATAACTCAAGTACTTTTAAATCTATTAAACAATGCTATTAAATTCACAGAAGAAGGAACTATATCCGTAAAGATACGATCATCAAGACAAAATAATAAAGATGATAATATCATAGTTAGCATACAGGATACTGGCGACGGCATAGATCCTGAAATAATACCAAGATTGTTCACAAAGTTCGCTTCAAAATCAGAGAAAGGTACTGGTTTGGGTTTGTTCATTTGTAAAAGTATTATCGAAGCCCATGGTGGTAGGATGTGGGCAGAGAATAATGCTGATACCACTTTAGGGAAAAGAACAAGAGGGGCAACATTCTATTTTAGTTTACCAGTAGTGAATGAATCTTCAGTAGCAGCGATAAATCAACACAAACAACAAAAACAAGATGATAACAATCAGTGGAGAAGAAAATGATGTGAAGAGATCGCAGTCATCATCGCTATTACATAGATCCAAATCGCTATTACATTCTAAATATGAAATCCTAATTAAATATACACTCGTACCTTCAGTTCCTCTTTCAATAATAGCAATCCTATCCATCAATCCTAACACTTGGGTGACATCTGAGGTTCATCACTTCTACATTGAGTTGATTGCAGTACTACTTGCTGCAGTACTGGCATTCTATTATATACTAAGAGCTCGTACTCTAAATGATAATTTTAGCCTATTCATAGGAATAGGATTTCTTACCAGTACCTTAATTGATTTACTACATGTAATTGTAGCTTATGTTGCATTTGATAATCCAATCTTACTGAAATACTTCATTCCTCAGACATGGTTTGCTGGAAGAATATTTCTAAGTGCAATGTTAGTTATGGCAATTGTAAAATTTTCCACTCTATCCCAGACACTACTGAGAAAAGAAGATAAGTACGAGGAACAGAAAATAAAAGGACAAGAAGTTTTACAGCAACACCAACAGCAACAGCAGCATCAACAACTACCAAAAAAACTACAAAAAACTGTAGTGATTTATATAACAATACTTGCGATACTTGCAACAAGCATTGCCATAAGTTCTCTCTTTCTGGTTTTTCCTGCTAGTGTAATAGATGGTTATTCTATACATAGGCCTTATGAGATACCATCGCTTGTATTATTTACAATAGCATTATTTTATTTTTATAAAAATCAGCTTTATAAGAGAAAAGATGTCTTCTATAAAGGGCTATTAGGATATCTAATAGTTGACATCTTTTCTCAAATAATAATGTCTTATTCTGCCGCATCATTTGATACAGCACACAATGTAGCTCATGTTCTCAAAGATGCTGGTTATTTTATTAATATCATAGCATTAGCATTGTCAAGCATTCGATATAATTCAGAGTTGAGAGAGATAAATCAAAGATTAGAGGAAAGCAATGAGAAATTAAGGCAAAGAGAGGAATTGATCCGTGTTCAATATGAAAAGCTCAAAGAATCTGATAACATGAAAAATGAATTTATTAATGTAGCGGCGCATGAATTGAGAACGCCTATCCAGCCTATTCTTAGCTTAACAGAGGCTATCCAATCCAGAATTGAAGAACCTCAACAACGGGAGTTGCTGGAGGTTACCATCAGAAATGCAAAAAGACTGCAACGCCTTACAGAAGATATACTAGATGTTACAAAGATAGAAAGCCATTCTCTAAACTTGAAGAAGGAGCTTTTCAACTTAAACGACGTATTAACAAATACTATAGATGATATTACAGCAAACATGGTTATAAATAAGGAACGACTACGTCATGTAAAATTAGTATATCAACCTTGTGATATATTTATAGAAGCAGACAAAGCAAGGATAACTCAAGTTGTTTCTAATCTCCTGGGCAATGCTGTCAAGTTTACTGAAACAAACACTAATGGAAAAGGAAAAAGAGGAACTATAAATGTTAACATAGAAAAAGATGACAGCATGGCTGTTGTCAGTATCGAAGACTCAGGCACAGGTATAGATCCTGAGATCAAGCCAAGGTTATTCGACAAATTTGCGTCAAAATCTTATCAAGGAACTGGATTAGGGTTGTTCATATCAAAGAGTATTGTAGAAGCTCATGGTGGTAGAATATGGGCTAACAACAATCATGATGGGAAAGGTGCAACATTTTCATTTAGTTTGCCAATTAGAAATATCATTACAGCTAACCAACAACAAAACTATGCATAAAACCGAGCAAATACATTAAGAAAAACGTTTACGATAGACGACAAAAATATAGGATAGACTATCAAAAATATTTTTCTATCCTCCCTCTTTTCCAATAGTAGTTTTTACTTCTGTAATCCATTCAGGCTTGAACCCATGTTTTTCATGATGTTTTTCCACTGCCTCTTTACTAGGGGCATCTAAGAGACAAAAGAATTTGTCCTCATCCTTATTGTAAAGTATGTTATCGTGTATTACACCAGATTCATCTTTAGGTGTATTTTGTATGTTTCTTAGTGTATCTTCATCTAAGCCTTATAAACTGTGGACATCTAGGAATTTTGGCACTCTTCTTTACCTACAATCAACAATTGTCTTGCAGACGTTCTTCTTGCCAATTTGCGAGTTCCTATTTCAAGGGCGATGTTAGCTATTATGACTTTAGCATTAAATCAAAACCCTGAGATAAGGCCACATCTTTCCACCGCATCAGCATACTTCAGCCCGAATTCGCCTATGGGTGTACTTTATTCCTCCTATGTAATCTTAGGAATTGGTTCGTTTCTATCAATGTGGATCAGCACGACTTTTGAGATCCTGCAATACAATCTTTGTATGTATGCTGAGATCCTGCATCATATGGTGTGGATATCACTGCTAGTGCTTGTACTGGTATAATTCCCAGTAATCCTACTGCTGCAACTGTGATAAGAGTAACAGTTAGTTCTAGTCTTCCACCACTCCATAAACTTCCCATGTACTTATCTATTGGAGGAAAATTTATTTAAGAAATTGTCAAGCCAGATTCGTACATCAAATTATAGGTAATTATTTCTTAAAAGAAAATATAATTTTGACATGTTAAAAACATGCTCTGTAATTTGACTAAAAAGTATTCTCGTAAGAAATAGTGTAACAAATTACAATACCAGATCATTTCATGTCATGTCATGATAAGCGAACTTACCATCATATTTTCTATAGAAATTTTTCATGCTACAGTAATAGTTTATTTCTCACGATTATTTTTAGCATCAGAAATATACTTAGAAAAGTATAGCATGAAACAGCTTAAAGTAATGTAACGAGCATATGTGGAATAGGTAAATTTAACATCTATGAACTCGGAGATTGTCGTATTTGGCATCTACTTCTAATAACTCCACCTTAGTTCTTATGTATCTCTTCTATATCTATCTACTACTAGCACTGGATGGATTTTGTGCGATTAAGATGCGTTAGGATCTGTCATATCATACCAACATAATATACAGCAGTTACCATTATCATTGAATATTTCAACTTCATTCTTTTTGCATTTGTCACATAATAACATCGTTTTCATACTGGTAGTTAAAACCCACCGCAACGGTTCATATAAAACAGGCTTAACTGAGTTCCTTCTTTTCTTATAATAACAAAGCTTCTAAGAATATGAATGAATAAATATCATATTGATTCTATGTGACATGGAATTTAATTTTTATGTCTAAACCTCAATTTCAATTTCTTTTAGCCTCAACATTAGCATTTGCAATCTCAGTTGGATTGATACATCCCTTCAACTCTGTTCTAGCTCAACCAACGATATCAAAGGACCCAAACCTAAAGGTGGAGTTAGTAGCTCAAGGACTAAGAACACCTACAAGCGTGGCATTTTTAGGACCAAATGACATTTTGGTTCTGGAAAAAGAAAGCGGCACAGTACAGAGAATTGTAAATGGCCAAATGCTTCCACAACCCTTACTTCAAGTTCCTGTATCAACAACAAGTGAGAGGGGTATGCTAGGGATTGCTACTGCTAAGCACAATAGTGGACCTACCTACGTCTTCCTATACTATACGAAAGATGGAGGAGGAGGAGGACCACAGTCACTTGCAAATGTTCTTTACAGATATGAATTATCAAATGACCAACAATTAGTTAATCCCAAACTTTTGCTAAATCTACCCGCTGTCCCTGGCCCCAATCATGACGGTGGTAAGGTAGTGATTGGTCCTGATAGTAATGTATATACTGTTATTGGCGACCTAAGATCACATAGAACTCAGGCCCAAAATGTAATCAACGGACCTCCTGCTGATAGCACTGGAGGTATACTTAGAGTTACACAGGACGGCCAACCCGCATCAAACCCTCCATTAGGACAGGGTACGGCGCCCCTAGATCTATATTATGCATATGGAATACGCAACAGTTTTGGAATTGATTTTGATCCTGTAACTAAAAAGCTATGGGATACTGAAAATGGTCCTACCTTTGGAGATGAGATTAACCTTGTTGAACCAGGATTTAACAGTGGATGGGTACAAGTACAAGGTATATGGACTGTGGAAGGATCATTAAAAAAAGGACCAGTCAATCCCAATCCATCAGCTAACTTGGTAGACTTTGAAGGAAAAGGAAAATACAGAGCCCCTGAATTCATATGGAATAAGCCAGTAGCACCTACAGCACTCAAGTTTCTAAATTCGGCAAAACTTGGCAGCCAATATCAAAATGATATGTTTGTTGGCGATATCAAGAATGGTAATCTTTATCATTTTAAGCTAAACCAAGACAGGACAGGGTTGGTTCTTAGTGGTACACTATCTAATAACATATCCAATAGGCCACAGGATAGTCAACCAATAATATTTGCCAGCGGGTTTGATGGTGGAATTACGGATTTACAAGTTGGACCGGATGGCTACCTTTATGTTGCAGCATTTGCTGGTTCAATATACAGGATAGTTTCATCTTCTTAAAATCTTCTTTTCTATTCTGGAATGCAGTCGAAGAGATATCGCAAATACTGCAGGTTGGGCTGGCTACAGTAATTCTGCAGCTATACAATGGTAAGCTTCTCAATTTGTCAGCTTTAGCATCTTCTTATAGCAGATCTGCTAGTTCCATTTTTACTTGTTTGGCATAATAGCATATAATACTACTATAACGATAATTCTCAAAGCCACTTTCCTTTTGCAAAATAGCTAGTTCTCCTCATGGATACATTGACATACAAGGCGCATCTCTACGATCCTCAAAGTGAGCAAGGTTTATTATTGGATGATATCAGAGCTCGAATATCTCTATGAAATTCTTTGATAATCAAAAGCGAAGCTTAGTATCCATAACAACCTTCGTTGCTTGTGTAACTGTTAGTGGTCTCCTATTTGTTCCCTTTTTACAAATACAGCAACTAACTATGACAAGAATACAAGGGGTAAATAATTACGATGATGCTGGTAGTAGCAGTAGTAGTTATTATCATGCCGCATTTGCATATCATGGAAAGGAGATTTCAGAAAAATTAAACTATGCACATTTTTTACCACTTGGAGCTGGCAGTAATAATACTAATAATAGTAAATCAGGTACGTTAAATCAAGTAAAAGTAATTGTAAACTATACCGTAATGGACCCATCCGTTATGAATCGAAATATGAACACAGTTATGCATGTTCATGCATCCAATGGGACATTAATAAAGAGAAGTTC
>JBKPMK010000543.1:0-1288 GCA_046732115.1 Thermoproteota archaeon | reverse complement strand
TATCAATTCCTTGCAACAATTCGTGGTCCAACTGGCGAATTACTTACAAATGCACAAGGTGATATCACAAGTCATCTGAGTGGTTTGTTCTACCGCAACATACACTTACTCGCAGAGAATGTAAAACTCGTTTATATCTTTGATGGCAAACCCAATCCTCTTAAGTTAAAGGAGATTGAACGTCGTCACAAGATTAAAGAGGAGGCATCAGAAAGATATAATCAAGCAATAACAGAAGGAAGATTTGAAGATGCACGAAAGTATAGTCAAGCTACATCTATATTGACAGATACGATGGTAGAAGAATCGAAAAAGATCCTTGCTCTTCTTGGAATTCCGATTGTTCAGGCACCTTCAGAAGGGGAGGCCGCTGCAGCATATTTGACAAAGCAAGATATTGCATTTAGCTGCGCAAGCCAAGATTATGATTCTATATTATTTGGTTCCAGTAGGCTTATACGTAATCTTACTATTAGTGGCAAAAGAAAAGTTCCTAATAGGAAGATGTATGTTGAAATTGAACCAGAGATTATAGAGCATCAACAAGTTCTTGATCAGACTAAATTGACGCATGAGCAATTAGTAGATGTCGGAATTTTGATAGGTACAGACTTTAATCCAGAAGGCTTTACAGGAATTGGACCAAAAACAGCTTTAAAATTGATTCGTGAATATGGTAAATTAGAAAATATTGAGAAAATCAAATACTCCTTATCTTATATACCTTACCAGAAGATACGTGATATATTTCTAAAGCCGGAAGCTCCAAATGTGGATAACGTGCAGTTCGGCGAGGCAGACTATAATGGTATAGCCGATTTTCTCTGCATAGAAAAAAATTTTTCTGCAGAACGTGTAAATGGTGCCATTGAAAAACTAAAAAAAAGCATTGCAAACCGTAATCAATCACTAGAAAGATGGTTTGCATAATGTTAATTCAATTCCATTTTCTTCTTCTCTGAATTTTTCTCAGCATTCAATCTTTCTAGATTGTACGCTTCTAAGTCTACAAATTTCATTCCATCTGCGAATACGGGATGAATATGTTTTATCTGTTCAAACATCTTTTGACATATGTTGCGGTAATCTTGGTGTCCTTGAGGTACAGTTCTTAGTTCGATAAGATGGCATGCTTCACGTAGATTAAGTCTAATAAAATATGGATATCTATATGCAAAATTAACCACATATTGAGCCTCATCAGGCATATTTTTTGAGATGTTTTTATATGCCTCATTGCTTTTATACATGCAATCTCTATAATCTTTGACAATGCCCAACTCGATGA
>JBKPMK010000542.1:0-8504 GCA_046732115.1 Thermoproteota archaeon | reverse complement strand
TATGTCAATATTAGGCACAAAGTATACACCTTCGTCGATTCTATGTCTAGGATATCCACAGAAGATACTTCAACCTAAACCGAAAAGAAGTCTGATTGGTCTAATTCACCAGATTTGAATGTAGTGAACTTTAATATGATATTCTTATAGATATAGAAAGATAATTAGAACATTGAACTTGATGTATAACAGGTAATTTACAAAATGAGTCAATAGAGAAGTCATATAATAAATTCGAGGCATAAATTTTTTGTTTAATGCAGTAGGTATGGAAAGGCGTACGGTAAGCTTTTTTGAAACTCTACAAGTATGTTGTGTGATAGCCAGATGATATTTCCAAGAAATTTGCCATGCCAGGATCATTACTAAAAGTGTTTGCATATTCTTTAAGTAGCATATAAGCACACAATATAGAAATAGGCGTCAGTGAATATAATGTATTCAAAATTCCTATAATTTTAGAATTATTTTTATTAATAAAGCTGTATGTCATATATGACAAGACAATAGTTAGCGCATAGCCTCCTGTTCTTCTAATAGCCATTCCCTTTTAGCCGGTTTTATTCTATCCTCCCACCGTGCTATTTCGTTGCCGCATCTTATACACAACAGAATTGTTAAGTGTTCGGAAACCTTGAATGACTGAATTACTCTAGATTCTCCGCGTTGACAATGGCAATGATTGTTTTTTGACGATTCCGTATTGGATATAAATACTGCTTAACTGCTAAATAAACCATATGAACAATATTTATAGTATTAATTAAGAGAGTAGCAACCAGAGCAACTATCATTCCAGGTAATATAAAAGAAAACAATTAGCTTAACCGCACCTCGCAAAGTGTCGGAATCTACTGAGATTGAACCATCCAAAGTACTGTGGATTATGATACATTATTAAATCAAAACACGCTAGTGATGCTACTGTACGCAGTGAAACATTACATTATTTAGCACCAAATACAAAGAAAGATAAAGTTCGTAACGTCGATTAATAAAAATGACATAATAATCCTGGTGTAGACGGCTTTGGTAAACACAGAAGGTCTACTGTACATCTAGAATAATCATATCATCACTATGCATATGATGAAAGAAGTAATAGAGGAAAGATCAAGAATAGAACCACTACTTCCGCAGATAAGAAGGATGATTGGCGATAACGGATCAGAGACCTTGCACGAGGTAATGTAGTTTAGAAGGATTTTCTATAACAGCAAAGGACAAGTTGTCACTTTACTTTAATATCTGGCGCGCATTAATTTATAATTGACTATTGATGGAAGTATTTCCTTATAAGTAAGTCAGAATATCGTCGACATGGTAGGAGGTTTCCCGCGATGAGGATATTATTTTTAACAGCACATTTGCCGTTTCCTCCCTTAAGCGGCGGCCGGAGACGAGAATTTGAATTGATATCCAGATTAGGAACGAATTATGAAATATACCTGTGCTGCATAACAAAATCCTGGCTAACAGATCATAAGTATGTAAGCCAGCTACGTAGCTACTGTTCCAGCATAGACCTATTTAAGACAATTACTAGCGATCGCCGGCAATACCCAATTTATCCCGAGCAACTGAGCAGACATACCTCGGAAGAGGCTAGCATACATATCTCAACGTTGCTAGGAAAGAAGCGTTTCGATATTGTGCACGTGGAAGGCTATTATCTAATGCAGCATCTTCCTGCAGTCCTTGATGTTCCTGTTCTCCTGGTTGAACATAATATTGAATGTTTATTGATGTTGCAACGATATAATTTGGCATCTAGTCAAGAGGAGAAATCATACTTTTGGAGAGAATACATTTATACTCTTAAATGGGAAGCGACGTTTTGGAAGCGTGCAACAAAATGTGTTACACTTACTAACGACGACCAAATAAGTATGAGCCACCTACAAGAAGGTCTTGATATTCGAACCGTCCCTGACGGGACAGATCATCAGAAATTTATCGACTACGCACCTTTGCGATCTGGTCCAACGGATGCGAATTTTGGTAATAATAAATCTCCTTTTATCCTCTTTGTTGCCAATTTTGAATACGAACCAAACGTTGATGGCGCCCTATATTTTTCAAAAGTAATCTTTCCCCTTGTTTTAAAAGATGTACGTAATGCAAAGCTGTTTCTTGTTGGTAATGCGCCATCGACAGCAATTAGATCATTAACAGTGAATAAGCAGATCGAAGTAACTGGTTATGTAAATTCTTTAATCCCTTACTATGAAGCCGCGGATGTAGTGATCTGTCCCCTGCGTATAGGAGGGGGAATTAAAGTCAAGATATTAGAGGCATTAAGTGCCGGTAAGGCAATAGTCAGCACTTCTGTAGGTGCACAAGGACTGGACCATGGAAGGCATGTCCAACCTGTCGTTATTGCAGACGAAACACCCGGTTTTGCCAAGAAAGTAATTCAATTCCTTGTAGACCCCATTGAACGTTCCCGACAAGAACAAGAGGCGCTAGCATATTCAAAGACGCTTCCAACATGGCAGCAGGTCTCGCAACAATTTGTAAATTATTACGATGAGATATCAGCTCGCGGATATAAGAAATCTAATAATAATAATAATAATAATGATTCGAGATTTTGATATTGGATTTCGAAGGCGCCACATTCACTATGTATCTTTAACGACTATTTTCACCTGTCTTTTACTACTTTCTCGGTAAGCTCTCGAACTCATAGTACGTCTTTCCTCTTAGGTTTCAGATATATAGTCATGGTTGATAGATATTTATGTTACATTCATGGAATAATACATATGAAAACAATTAACTGTCGTGAAGCAGGATTTGAATGCGACTATGTAGTAAAAGGTCAAAGCGAAGAAGAGGTTATGAAGAATGGTGCTGACCATGCCATTAGAGAACATGGTATGAAACCAGAGGATATAACTCCACAATTTAAAGAAAAGGTAAGATCACTTATTCATGATAGTTGAACTGAACGATTTTTTATTTTTTCTATGAGCTAAGTAATCCCATGAAGTGTAGCTGCATAGCTGGATACGATCCTTGATGTATGAAAAGCGCTATAATCTACAATTTAGTGTACGATGTCCTCCTTGTAGTTATGCTATGCAGCGATTGATGAATTTTCGTGATTAGTTGGTTAGTTGTTGCATAATACTGATATTCTAGTCAAATTATGGTAATAAGTTTCAGGTTTACGTAAACCAATAGATAATGATATACTGTATCAATCTATTAGTAACCTCTAAAGTACTTCAATTGATCCCTCATCGTACCCTTTGTTTACAAGAAATTTCTTAACATAGTCTCGATGGTCTCCCTGCAGTATAATCTGACCATCTTTACATGTACCTCCCGTCCCTATCTTCATTTTCATTTCTTTTGTTATGGATTCTATATCTTTTCTGTCCTGCAGTCCCTTTATCACAGTAGCTACTTTACGAAATCGTCTAATGTCTTTGGATATAATAAGACGGGTTTTCTCCTTATCTAGTTCTTTTAAAATATCATCCATTGGGTTAGTCGAAACATTAAAGTCTTCTATTTCTGGCACCACCATATCTTAAACAATTCTGATTGAAAAGGTTTTGTGATCAAATACTTCATTCAATGTCCATTCAATCTTATCCATATGTAATTGAATGATTACACGTGTCCTAGTATATACATACAACATGGTAGAACAGGATATAGATTAATAATTGAGTGTAAATTGACATGTGCCCCTTTAATATCTAAATCGCTTCATAAAGTCACTTCATAAAGGCTCTATGTGTCTTACCGTAACAAAATTTTTCTTGCGGTTAACAAAACTAAGGACTTGTAGTTTTCAAGTAAAGATTCTACTCAATTAAGCAACGAGTAGTGATGTGTTATTGAACCGGACATTATTCCGGCTATACATTTCTATATATGAATATTAATTAGTAAGAAATACTTATCGACACAGAAGAAGGATCATCACATATGGGACATTATGATAACAACGTTTATTATTCCTTAGGAATGGCTACGATTACGCTCGTCATAGTGTTGACTATATCAATACCAATAATGAAGTTCGATTTCTTTGTCGCCGCAGCCTACGGTCAAAAAAACATTGAATCAGGCGATGTTATAGCGCGTGGAGGAGGTACTGGTTCTATCTCATGTCCTGATGGGTCTTCTAAACAGGCCGTCATAGCTTTCGTAGTACTTGGAAATGGCAGTAATGCAAAGATCAGTACAACTAATTGGAATATAAACGAGCTGCCCTCTGGCCAAAACCCCAATCCTGGCTTTGCTAGTGGCTCGTTTAACTCAATAAATGTAAACGCAACTAAATTCCAAATCACAGGGCAAAAAATTAATGAAGTTCAGTTTTGTGAGCCAGCATTGTCTTTACCTGTCATGATAAGTGGATCATGTGGCCAAAACGTTTCCATTAATGTTGAATTCCAATCAAACAATCCGGTTTTGGTGACAGGAGGAGTGTTTAGAGGGGATGTAACATGTTCTCAAGTAATCGCCGGCAACACATAGAGTATGGAGAAATCTCTTTTTTAGAATTGATGAATAACATACATACCTTGCTATAGAGCAATCAAAATTGAGCTATGAATAATAATAATTATTGTTAATAAGGATTATAGATTATCGCGAGGATGGAATCGATGTCTTGACGGGCTCTCATTTATCTTAGCTGAATCACGATAATAATAATTAATATGCTAATATACAGATCGTTATATAGTGTCTTATGATTCTAGTTATTTCAAGTTCTGAACTGCGATCACTCTGTTTAGGAAATAGTAATAGTGTCGTTATAGTAGATACACGTCCTTATTCAGACTATGCAACAGGACATATCCCGAATGCTGTCAATGTCGATCTCACACAATTCCATTGGATCGACACATCCAGAGAAGGCATCTCTCAATTCGATAAACAAATGAAGATTCTGCTTTCGAACGTAGGCATAACAACTAGGAAATTCGTAATTTTTTACGACAACATATCTGGTATATCTTCTGCGCGAGGAGTTTGGCTGCTAACCTATTTTAGACATCATAAAACTGCAATGCTTGATGGCGGTTTTAACAAATGGCAAAAAGAAGGTTTCGAGATTGAAACCAAGAACAACCCATTCATTCATTCCAGTTTTGAGGGTAAAGCTAACCCTCACGTCTTAGCAGGATATGCATACATAAGATCGAAAATCAATAAAAACCGCAATAGCAAGAATGTCGTAATATTGGATTGTAGATCAAAATCAGAATATGATGGGTCCGCCGTAAGAGCTGCCCTAGCAGGCCACATTCCGACAGCGATAAATATGGATTGGAACCACAATGTTAAGAAAGATGGCACATTCAAAGAACAAAAGGAATTAGAGAGACTATATTCACACATTCCAAAGCATAAAGAGGTTATAACCTATTGCCAAGGCGGATACCGAGCTGCCAACTCCTTTATCGTTTTACGTAATTTAGGCTATAGACAAGTACGAATGTATGTTGGTTCATGGGGAGAATGGGGTAATAAGATGGACTTGCCAGTGGAAAGATAGAAAATAATCTATTATACTTATTTTACAGTTGATGCAATTTTTGCGTGCTTTGGGTCACTAAATTTTTCAAGTTTTCTTTTTGGATATTGCCTAAAGAATCGCGAGCTAGTTGGTATAGATGCGATGGATAGAAAAATCTATTGAGGGACAATGTCTTGGGCATGAAGAGCCATTGCTGCTGTCTGGAGATATCCTGCTAGCCGAACCATATAACAGCGCACTATGGAAATGGAAAATATGCTCTTGTACTAGCAAAGTACATAGACTTTAGCAATCCAACACCAGCTAATTTCAAATAGATAAAACAAGCCGTGACAAAATTAAATAACCAACGAACGACTAGATACTACAATGAATGTTTCCAAATTATGTCAAATGATAGAAGATTCTATTCACAAAGCAAAATATCCATTAGAAGATCAAGAACAACATCTTGCAAAGTATGTATATGTCATTAATGAATCAGGTGCTGAAGATATAAAAAACGAAGACATAAAAATAAAAGTAAGAATAGAAAATCTATATACCATTAACAATTATGTGCCCAATATAGAACATCTACCAGGAATAATAGAAATGGATGTATTAGATTCTTTTAAGATGTTATGTAGACGCAATGCAAGAATACAAAGAGCAAGTGAAAAGGACGATAGTCATATGAAAAATATAAAAATGTCAACCAAAGCTGATCTAAAAAAAGAATAATGAAGCAATTAGGAAACTCTATAATATAATGGGCATTCTTGTATGTTCCTTATAGTTCATTACAATCTACGGCGATCTCTACGGTGGTTCACTTTTTGCTTTTCAAATCTTGTAGCCTTCTCCTATGGATATCAAGCGACAAACGAGATCGTCCAAAACCTTATACAAGATGGGTTTATTGAAATAGACACCGTGGAATTAAATTAACCGACAAAGGACTACATAAATGCAGAGAAGACTGTCATTGACGATAGTTACACAAGGCCACACGGCTGTTAAAACAACATTTTTCGATGCAAAATTATTGTCATATTATCTGCTGCTTAGTACGGCTTCTCCTCTCTGTTTGGTTCCTAATTCATAAGCATCGGAGACATCCTTGATAAAGATCATACCATGAGCCTCCTTTCCAGGTTTGACATTGTTTAATATATCGTCAACTATTTCGTTTACTACTGAGTCATGCACAATTGTTTCAACTTTGGTTCTCTTAACATAGTCGGGAGTTACAGTTTTGCCTGTCATATATGATCGTACCATTTCCGGTATAGCATCTCGTTTCATTCTACCAGCACCAGTTATATCATAGAAGCTAATACCACCGACATTGTTTTTTTTCAAAATTTCTGTAACCTCCTCAAGGTCATCTGTACGAATAAAGATAGATATTTCTTTCATATGGGATCATGTTTATCCAATTAGATAAGTTTTTCTTCAATGATCAAATACTTTAGCACTACTTATTTGAGGTGGTACACGTCTATTATCAACTCACCATCTCCCAAGACGAGATAATGTATTATACCTGAGAAGAGAACAGTCAGCAGAAAACGAACTGTCTAGTGATCAGAATTTCTTTTGCCAGAAGATTTCAGAAATATGCAAAAGATTAGTAATTGTTCCACCAGTAGCTATGAATCAGAAAAAGAAGTTGGGAATTTAATATGTTGATACTTGAAGCGAATGTTATGTCATTATTATCAATAAGAAAACAAACTATTATTCAGAGAGTTGTCTCTGAGGACGACTTTTTAATTGTACAAGGTATTTCTGAAAGTAGCATACAATATAATCAGAAACGGGCATAACATCATATTTTATTTGAGTTCTAACTTTTTTGTTCGGATATCAATCAATTTGGAAAAGTTAGAGTAAACTACTTTGCATGCGTTTTTTAGCTCTTCAATATTCGTGCTTTCATTAGACAAAATAATGTCCCTTGGGTTTATAAGTTCTCTACTTAACTCTTCGTAGTATTCTTGCAACCATGTTTGTATCATTTCGCCATCCACTTCCAAATGGAATTGAATGCCAATTGCACTGCCAAACCTAAATGCTTGGGGATACAATGTGGAAGAAGCCATGATTTTAGCTGTCTCAGGAAGGTCATAAGTATCGCCGTGCCACTGAAAGACACGCAAAGTTTTATGTTTAATACCATTAAACAGACTTTTATGTCCATTGGGGGTAAGAATGACTTGAGACCATCCGATTTCCTTTTTTGGACCTCTGTGAACCCTTCCTCCAATAGCCTGTGCGATCAATTGTGACCCTAAACAAATCCCAAGAACAGGAATTCCTTTTCTTATTGCATTTCTTATCAATTCCTGTTCTCTAGCAAGATAGCTTAAGCTATCATAAGCAGACATAGGGCCACCTAGAATCACTATTGCATTGTATTGACCCGGATTAAATGGCACGCGGTTCTTTTGGGCATTAACTTCATCAATTTGGAAACCATCTGAACGAAATAACGGTTCTAATGTACCAAGCGTTTCAATGTTGATGTTCCGAATTGAAAGTATTTTTTTGCTCAACAGTAGTATTCTCCGGTCTAAACGTCTATCCACTTATTCCTTAATTCTTTTTCTCTTATTCATATTATATTGGCTTGCAGGTTTTAAATTAAATTTGAAGCGAATCGCCTACTTCTCAAAGTTTGCTAAACAATCGTGCCTTCTATTTTGTCCTAGTAATTTGGCGTTTATTGATTGTATACGGTGCTAAATATTCTTATAAGATATGTTTCAGGATTTAGCCAACTAGCCCTTATTTTGGTAAACTATATTGTATATTCTCAACAGGGGAGTAAGTTATAAGTACTGCATATGGTATTTCGTCTTATGGAGTTTGTTGATGCGAGTATTGTAGAGCAAATTGAAATGAAAATGATACATCCATCACAATTCGCTATTCGAGACAAGTTTCACAAAGACAGCCCAGATGATGATGCCTTAGTAAACAGTATTAGGGAGCACGGTTTGCTCCAACC
>JBKPMK010000541.1:0-2570 GCA_046732115.1 Thermoproteota archaeon | reverse complement strand
TTTGCTAGCCGTGGTTCTGTATACCCAATTATGAGAATAACAAATCCTTATGGTTGTTTGTACCATAAGGAAATGTGGATTTACATTGTAGACAGTATCCTTTCTTGCAAGGACAAAAACAACATGCAGAACTGTTCTATTATGACTTTTGATCTATTGTAAGTAGCTTGGTTTAGTACCGATACTTCTGATAATAATTCAGGTAATATATTGATATATAGACACTCCGATAATTTCATATGTCACAAATTAAAGATAGGTCTACCATATTCCTACAATATGAAAACTTAGAAGACTTGCTCAAAGTGATAGTATACTCTTCTCAATCAGCTTTGGGTTTAACTCCAATGCTTTACTATATCAACTACAGCAATCAAGATATTCTATTCATTCTGACTGGAGCTAGTGGAGGGATTATAATCAATTACGTTGTACAGACTGAAAAACCAAGCAAGAAATTCTTCCAGATCTAATTGTAAATGCCTGCCCGTTAGGATGCAATCAAGAATGTGCGAAAGTATGGACCAATAATACCATAAGTCACCGCATAGTTTGCAAGTGTACATGTGATCATAATAAAAAACCGATGACATTAGAGTCGGTCGGACAACCTGCAGCTAACGTCATTAGCCGGTCAAGCCAACCCAGAAGGGAAAACCCAGGATGACTGATAATATCCTATGTAATGTCAAACATAAATCTTCTGCTAAAGAAGATGCTACCTGCTGCTAATAAAAGAATTCTTTTAGATATAGGAACTTTTGTTTCTATATCAGTTGAAAGCTTTTGCATTTGCATAGAAATCTAAAATTGGATGATACTAGTTTTAACTATGATAATAAGAAAACGGTACTCCACTATTTTCATTATACTCTCCACATTGCCAAGTACACATGCTTTTACATTTAACAATATTGATCCTACGAAATTCACCTATCAGATGCACAAGAATCCATAGCACCATCTGGAGTCAATATGGGTAGAATTATACTGTATAGCTTAGTCATCGCAATTGTAATTTTTACCACACTGAAATGGAATAACTTCTTGACCTATTGTATATCAAAAGCTGAAACTTTGTCGCCCAGATTTTCAATCAATCGGAGTAATAGTATATTGAAGCTAATATCTGATTGTTCAATTACTGAACGGTAAGGTAAACGAAAATGTTGCACCTTTTTGACCATCTTTATTATTCTCAGCCCATATCCTGCCACCATGAGCTTCAACAATACCTTTGCATATGAACAATCCCAAGCCAGTACCTCTTGTTTGTGATTTTGTAGCAAATTTTGTAAATAGCCTTGGAAAAATTTGAGAGTCTATCCCTGTACCTGTATCTTTTATATTGACAACAATCTGCTGATTGGTATGTTTTTCTTCTTCTACTTCTTCTTTTTCTTTTTCAACCATAACGGTAATAGTATCTTCGCCTTTCGTGAATTTGACAGCATTATCTAAAAGGTTGGAAATTACTTGGCTCATCCTTCCTTTATCCGCATAAACAAAAACATCCCGGGGCTGATGATAAAATAATTTTACTGCATGGTCATTGTTATTAGTTTTAGACGAAGTGGAGAAGACTTTGTTTGTCGTTATATCATCTATAACAGTGGTTATTACATCCTTCAGATTGAACTGCTGTTTATTAAGATTTAACGACTGACCTTCTATTTTCGTTACATCCAAAATGTCCTCTGTAAGTCTATGCAGTCTCTTTGCATTTCTGTTAATAACTTCCAGTAATAATTTTGATTGTTCTATATTTTTTGTCTTATAGAGAAGCAATTCAGATAGACTAACAATGGGCTGTATTGGAGTTCGTAGCTCATGAGCTGCTACGTCGACAAATTCTCTTTGCATTTTATCATGCATCTGTAGTTGTTCATGTAGTTCTGATTGTTTCCATAGATTTTCAAATATTGCTACATAAGATAAGACACCTGCCTTACTATTAGAATATGTTGATAGTCCTATAGCATCAGAGAATGTTGATTTGGAATCGTCTCTTAGTTCCATAACTAAACAATCTTGTCTGTCTACTACTAGAATTGTGGCTTTGGTCTCAGACATTTGTTCTATGTATCTCACATCTATCTGCTGCTGATATAAATGGCAATCGTGTTTTAATTGCTGTACCTTCTGTTCTACAAAGCCGTTTACAGGCACCAATATCTTGACTTTAACATTTCTTTCTTGTGCTGCTTCTATAGCCAATGGTATAGCACCCATTTTATCTTGTCTCATGAAAGCATTGGCAGTCGGAAATATCCATAGTATTTCTTTAGAAGTTGACTTTACAATATCGATATACCGCTCCTGAGCTCTTAATGAACTTGGAATAACCTCAATATCTGCCAGGTCAATTCCTGCTTCAATATCTCTTATTCTCTCTTTTGCATCAATACCATTGTTCCATAGCTCTTCAAACAATGAATCAAAGTGATTTACATACAGAGGTTCATTACTAATCAAGAATTTCTGGCTCATTTTACCTTCTTTAATCTTCTCTAGTGTAATTGCCACCTCATTATCTGATACGCCAAAACTTAATGGCGGCATATTTTTGA
>JBKPMK010000540.1:0-12135 GCA_046732115.1 Thermoproteota archaeon | reverse complement strand
ATCAATGTGTGTCAAGTATCAGCGCAGTAAAACGTTAATACTTCAATCATGATGAAATACTAAAGCTACTAAACAATTGAACAATGAAGCTCATTAGAATCGAACATCTTGCCACATTAAGGTGAAAAAATAGACACAATGGCCGATTGTTATTAAATCGAAAAAGGATTGTTATGCTATTGCTTTTTCATCGTATTTTTTTGCTGTTTCATGTATTATATCCTTAAATGACTTAAAAATCCAAAGACAAAGACAGAGGTCATATAGAGACCTCTCAATGATAGTGATGAATAGCAATGTGGAAGCCTTTATATCTGCATACTTGTAAAGAAAATTACAAGTTACAATGATGGATATTTCGAGAAAGCGAAAATTAGTTCTTCATGCCCATATTATAACGATTAAGTGGTAGATTGACAATGAAAATAACAACAAAAAACTTTTCAGCATCTGGAATGCTAAAGTCAATAGAATCAGGTTCCAAACATCTTCTAATTAAGAGATTTACTTTACGCTATCCTGACCAAAAGCTCAAGTTTACTGGAGATGGTTATCAGTTTGATCCTAAGCGTGGAGTAGGTATAGCTGGGAGCCGTGGAAGACATATTCTATTTCATGATAAATGTACTGGATGTCAGCTATGTGCAATTGCATGTGAAGGCATTGCAGAAGCAATTGGAATGGTAAAGGTAGATGAGCAATGGAAGCAAAACAAGAAATCTATAATGCCGCAAATTGATTATGGTAAATGCGTATTCTGTGGTTTATGTGTTGATGCGTGTCCGTTTTATGCATTATATATGACAGATGACTATGAGCTTTCATCTTTTACTAAGGAACATTTGATATACACTCCTGCACAACTTGCAATCAAACCAAAATATGATGGCAATGTTGAATTAAAAATTGGCGACATGGGTGCGACACATGGCTGACCCTGTATTTATTGGTATAGCAGCGTTGACAGTAGGTTCTGCAATAAAGTGTTCTGCTGTGTTATCTATCTATAATAAAGGAATCATTCTATAGCGGATGTGAAAGTATAGACTATTGCTCATATAAGCGAATTCAGCAAAATCACAACTACTATTATCAATCTATTTGACGCTGTTATTAAGTAGTAGAGATAAGAACCCGAAAACTGAGAAGATTAAATGCCAACTAGGCATCTTAATTAACGGTATTTATAATAAGCGCAAAAAGAATATTGTTATCAAGCGATAGATCAATAAATATCTTAATTCGATCAATAAGAAAGCAGAAAACAATCTTTGCTATTATCTATATATGTGAAAGGTTAGCCACTTTCCGGCTAAACATGAACAATATCAGTGTTGCCTTTTGGAATTTAGAAAATTTGTTTGACATCCATTCATCTGAGCCAGCATTAGTCAATGAATTTACCCCTGACAGAGGCTGGACAGGTGAAGTTCTTGAAAAAAAACTTGAAAACCTGGCTCGTGTAATAAATCTGATGAATGATGGACAGGGTCCAGACTTATTGGGAATTTGTGAAGTTGAAAATCAGCAAATTACTCAAAAACTACTTGAAAAAATAGGCCGTTATGACTATCAGATTGCTCAATTCAATGAGGGACCAGATATAAGAGGCATCGATACATCACTAATTTATTCTGCAAAAATCTTTAAGTTCATTAATGCGGAGGCTTATAATGTCTATCTGAGGTATCCTACACGGGATATATTCCATGTTCATCTCGAAGTAATAGAAAATACTGCAAACCTAGACGTGATTGTCAACCATTGGCCGTCTAGAGTAAGAGGAGCTCAGTGTGAGACTGAACCGCTTAGAATAACAGCCGCAGAGTGTTGTGGTAGAGTCGTCGATAGCATTCTAAAGTACCAGGCTGATGAGCTGAAGGGTATGCAAGATAACCTTCAGTCCAATGAGTGTATTGCAACACTCAATGAGCGTTGGAACAAAAACGTGTTGGTAATGGGGGATTTCAATGACCAACCATTCGATAAAAGCATAATGAATCATCTGTATGCAACTCCCAATGCACAAGCAATGAAAGAATGGAGATGTATCTTTGAGTTCTTAAACAAGGATTTTTACGCAAGGGAGAGACAGAATGATAAACAAAAATATCTTCAATATGCTGCATATTTATACAATTGCATGTGGAAGCTTATTCCAGATGGTACTAATTACAATGATAGATCAATGAATTCCATGAATATATTAGATCAATTTATCATTTCGAGAGGATTGTACTATGGCAAACAGAAGTTGAGGATGGATCTCGATCAAGTTAAAATCTTCAAAGAGACACACGATCTATTTGACGATCCCATTACAATAAAGGAACCCGATGGTCGGCCTATGTCATTTGAATGGATGAGAAAAGACAAATATGGTGAGCCTGTGGAAATCAGAAAGGACAGAGAACCAAACACCGGTTATAGTGACCATTTTCCAATCCTGGGAGTTATTGAAACAATTGTTTAGAGCATCTATGCGTCTCCTGGGATAACTGATGTGACGATATCGAGCGATGTCTTTCAGTAAAATGTAATTAATCATATATTTTGTATGTTGAGCTATACAGTTCCTACTATGAAAAATAATGTTAACAAGAAGGATTCAGCATCCGTGCGCAGATCAAGGGTAACTAATAGAACCAAGAGGAATTGAAAGAATAGTAAGCTCGATAAAAAGATATAGCGGTAGGCACGAAGAATTTGACACAAATAGGATGACTCAAAATGTTAGCAGGTCTGGAGTCCCATTTTTAATGACAAGAGATGTTGCAGACAATATTTCAAAGAAGATTAGAAAAGAGGTACCCACTAGGCAAGATTCAAGAAATAAGAAAAAAGTCAATAAGCGTAGGATAAGTGCGGATGGTAAAGGTATTGTCGGCAATGGATCAAAGCAGCAAGCACAAGAAGGAGCAGAAAATAAAACTGTAAGTGCTAGCCAAATCAGGAGCCTAGTTGCTGCCGAGCTTCGTGATAGAAACCGCAGCGACATCGCAGCATCCTATGTTGGTCAAACTCCAGATAATAGTTTGGGAGATCAATTCCAAAAGTCAAATGCGAATGACCGGATTAGCGCCACTCGTGCTACTCAAGACACTAGACAACCTGCTAATCGAAATAGAGCCATACACGATATGAGTAAAAGAAGAGGAGGAACCATAAAGATGATGCCATCAATATCGTAAAGGCTGTGTTCAGTTTTTGCTTTTGATGTAAATAGCAAAAGCCAGAGCGGGAAATGGATTCCACTAGACAAGCAGAGTAAAGAGATATTTCAAAGGCTGGGAGGCAAATCATTTTGGATATGGGACAAAAAGCAATATGAGCAACAAGACCAGCAACAACCCAGAATGATCATTATACCAGATTTACCACATGATCATTTCCGAAGTGAATTTATTATAGTCAGGAATGTCAATGCGCCAAGATGAAGTTAGTATACTGTGTATGACCAATATTATTAGCACAAATATTTCAAGGGCAGTAAAAATAATTTTCGGTTTTTACAGTAAAACATGTTTCAAATTTTAGACTCCATATTCAAGGGGGTTGGAGACAAACACAAACTTTAATGCAGATGTAGATTAAATCAGTGATACATACAAGTCTAATCTATGACGCTCCCACTTAAGTTAACTATTTCAAATAGGATAGCTTTTAATATATCATTAATTAGTGGAATGTTCATATTATCTACAGGCGGACCTCTGAATTTAATGAAACCTATTATGCTTAACGAACATAATCACGCAGAATTAAAAATTGATAAAGGTAAGAACTACTATTGAAACAAGAAGATTATTTACATGAAGAGCAACAAATTGAAAGGAATAATGTTATAGATCCCCAACCAGAGCAACTAGAGCGATCTCATAGTGTACAGCTAAGGGATGGGTTTGGCAGAGTTGCACGAAAATTGAGGATCTCTGTTACAGACAGGTGTAATTTGCGTTGCGTATATTGCATGCCATCAGATAACCTCGAGTGGGTTAAAAAAGACAGTGTTTTAAGCTATGAAGAGATAACTAGGCTTACTGCAATCTTCGTTAGTCTAGGCATAGACAAGATTAGAGTAACAGGAGGCGAACCCACTGTCAGGCCTGACATAACAAATTTAGTTGAATCCATCTCAAAAATTAATGGAGTCAAATCCATCAGTATGACAACAAATGGATTATTGTTGCAAGAAAATGTAACAGAGCTAAAAAGAGCAGGCTTGGCTGGGGTCAATATCAGTTTGGACACTTTTAGACGCGATAGGTTCAAATCCATATGCGGCATAGATGGGCTTGAAAGAGTTTTAGCCTCAATAAAAGCAGTTGATCTTGCTGGTCTTAAGCTGAAGATTAATACAGTAGTTATCAGAGGCTGGAATCATGATGAAGTTATAGATTTTGCGAAATTCGCTAGAGATACAGGACACACTGTAAGATTTATAGAGTTCATGCCTCTTGACGGTACAGGTATTTGGGGGCCGGAGCTGGTTGTCAGTAAGAAAGAGATGATTGGTATGATAAATACTAACGTAAATAATCTCATCCCTTTGTATAACAATATTTCAGAACCTGCAACGCTTTATTCGTTTGCAGATGGTAAAGGGACCGTCGGTTTTATTCCTTCCATGACTGAGCCCTTCTGCAAATATTGTGACAGGATAAGAATTACTTCTGATGGAAGATTACTTACCTGCTTATTTGAGAGTTTAGGTTACAATTTAAGAGATCTATTACGAGATAATAAAACCGACAGTGATATACAAAGGTATATCTTGGAAAGTATACAAAAAAAACCAGAAGGCATAATAAGCATCATACGAACTAAAGCATTGAGACCTACTCTAAATGTTATGAACAGGATAGGCGGATAAAATAAAAGGTATGCCTAGAATTGAAAATGAGAAGCACTCGGAACAGTATAGTCACTCGATGCGAGTTGACGTAAAATTATTTGCTTCTTGTAGAGAGCTAATCGGTAAAGACAAGATTAGATTAAAATTGGAGAAAAACCGGGTGACGGTCGGTAGTCTTAGAAAAAAAATTCTCGACTTATACCCAGTTCTATCCTCGCAAATTCAGTTTGTTGTAGCGATTAATTGTGAGGTTGTAGATGAGAAAACACCCATACGTAGCGCAGATGTAGTGGCAATCTTGCCACCGGTAAGCGGAGGATAAAAATGGTGGTTCTATTTGATTCATTGAAGAGTGTTACTCTTACAAAAATTGAGTAATATTCTTTAATGGATATAATTTGGCTTACTCATTATTTGTTATACTCGCAGAGGTTGTTATGATATGACAGCAAAGCTCTCGATCTAACAATATTTTTATATTAACTGAATAGTCCCGTGGACAATACTCTAACCTTAGGATTTTATTATTATGATTATTAGGACGCAGATACATATAAGCAGTAGGCGATTAAATGCATTCAAGATTGGCAGCTTATCAGTATACCTCTGTTGGCAGTGCTGTTGAAAAAATAAAACAGCACGTTAGGTTCACACCTAAATCAGAAATAGTTTCTACCATGGGCGCTTATAGAAGAGTACTAGCAGAGAACATAATATCTAAATCAAATATTCCAGCTTCTGATACTTCGCATATGGATGGATTTGCTGTAAACGCAAAAGAAATCTCTCGTGCATCCCGTATCAAACCAATATTTCTAAAGGTTAGACCGCGGCTACTTACAAATTCTTCAGAAAAATCTGACTTTCATTATTCGAATGCATCTTTCTTAGCTTCTAGGCGTTATAACATATTGAGAAGTGGTGAAGCTTTTGAGATCTCTACCGGTGGATACTTGCCAAAAGGCGCCGATACCATTATACCATTTGAGGAGGCAAATATAATCGACAATGAGATAAAGGTTCATTCTCCGTCTCCAAAAGGTGCTTTTGTATATCCTACTGGAACAGACATTAAAGCCAAGCAGCTAATTTTTTCAAAGGGCCATCCATTAAGAGCTCAGGATATAGGCCTATTAGCCAGTTTGAGGATAAAAAAGGTTGTTTTATTTAAAAAACCAAGAGTTGGACTAATACCCACAGGCTCTGAACTATCCGATGAGTTGAATCACATTGCTCTTAACAAGAAATTTAATACAAACAGTGGAATAATAGGTAGGTTAGTACAAGAAAGTGGCGGACTACCAATAGATTTCGGAATTACATCAGACAATATTAACGCAATTCGTCACAAACTGTGCAATGCTTTGAACACTTGCGATTTAATACTAACAACTGGCGGTACATCCATAGGCAAGCATGATTTTGTACAAAGTGCTATCAACTCGATTAGTAAACCTGGAATGTTAGCACATGGGATAAAGTTAGATAGAGGCAGGGTAGCTGGACTGGCTTTATTGAAACGTAAACCGATAGTTTGTTTGCCGGGACCAATTCAGGCAGCACTAAATGTTTTCATAGTATTCGCATATCCAATGATTAGACTACTGTCTGGTACAGCAGGAAAAAAGAGTAGTTGGGTATTTTACGCCACATTAACTAAAAACTGGCAGGCTCGAAAGAGATTCCCAAATTTTTTAAAGATAGTATACGTAAAAGTATCCTATTATAAAAATAATTTCAAAGCAGAACCACTAGTTGGTGAGACTGAAAGTATATCACTTCTTTCAAAAGCTAATGGGTATATCCTGGTCCCAGAAAAAGTGAAGAAAGTGATGGCAGGTCAAACCGTTGCAGTTAATCTTCTTAGAGGATTCTCTGACATTAATGGAGAGTTGATGTAAATTAGGTTATTTCATATTATTTATATGATGCACATAAAAATAGGCATTGACGAGTAAACTTATTTTATCTGTGCATTTGACGCTGTGTCGAATCATATGAACTATGGTAAAAGGGAGAAGCTCACACGGGCTCAAATTCATGTTTACGTCCTTTTAACATTTTGAATATATGCATTATTCCCGGAAATAGCGAGTCTAATGATTCTGAGACGGCCCTGACGCTGCCTGGAAGATTTATTATTACAGTAGTTGCTCTGATTCCTGCTACCCCTCTAGAAAGCATAGAAAATGGTGTTCGTCGCTGTCCAAAAATCCTAAGAGTTTCAGAAATCCCACATAACTCCTTTTCCATAATATTCTTGGTTGCTTCTGGTGTCACATCGCTAGGGCCAACCCCAGTTCCCCCACAGGTTATAACAATATCAAGCTTCAATTCATCACAAAATCTTTTAAGTTCAGATTCTATGAGATCGGACTTGTTAGGTATAACTTGGTACTCTATTGTACTAAAACCATTCCTGGCTAACCTGTCCTTAGCTACTTTACCCGATCTGTCTTCTTGTTCGCCTCGTGAATCACTGGTAACCAAGACGGCAGCCTTAAGCGGTACGTCGGATGATTCATAGAATGTCTTGAGGCCACCAGTTTTGTTAAGGAGTTTGACAGACTCTATGGACAACATTTCATCGACAGGTTTCAACATATCATAGATTGTGAGCGCTCCTATGGATGCCGCAGTTAGTGCTTCCATTTCTACACCTGTCTTGGCTACATTTTTGATCTCCACAATAACTTCTATATAGTGCTCCTTTAGTGAGACATCTACTTTGACACTATCAATAGGTATTGGATGACAGTACGGTATTAATTCCCAAGTTCGTTTTGCTGCCATAGTTGCAGAAAACCGCACCGCTTCTAAGATATTGCCCTTGGGAGACTTCCCGTCGCGAATTAGATTAATGGTATCGGAGTTCATCTTTACAATGGCTTGTGCGACGGCTGTTCGAAATGATTCTGGTTTGTTGCTAATATCATACATACCTTCTTTCATGGAAATCACTTTTTGTTCAATAGATTACCATCAACCCACCACGCAGAATTGTTGTATATCTCTTTCTTCCATATAGGCACTTTAGTTTTTATCTGATCAATGCCATATCTACAAGCTTCAAAGGCCTGGTTTCTATGTTCAGCTGATGCGGCCACAGCAACACTAACGTCCCCGACTCGTAACTCGCCTGTTCGATGAATTGCCACAAATTTGTTTATCTTCCACTTAGTTTTGACTTCGTATTCGATTCTTGTAAGATTTTTTTCCGCCATCTCTTTGTATATCTCATAGTACATCCTTAAAACTACCTTTGACTCATTATGGTCTCTAACTGTTCCTAAAAAGAGCGCAATACCACCAGATGATCTATCCGTTACGTTTTCCAATATCCTGCAAAAATCAATTGGTTCTGAAGTTATACATATCATCTCATTTTTGCCTTTAATAATTGAGAATGCCATTCTTATTATAACTATTCTAGTTAATGATTCTCTATTTTTTATCTATATATTCAAATTGTCTGCAGTTTAACATATAACTGGATATATCGACCTCCCTCCTGAGTTTTTCTGTTCCTAATATATACAGATATTCTGCACTGGCCAAGATCACATTGACAATATTAAAGCCCTTCTGAATGATCTTATATCATAATCCCAGTTCACAAGCTATAAGAGGGAGATTTATAAAAACTCATCATACTACTATATTCCCATTCTGACTATGGCTGAAATATAGACGGACTATTATCCTTTCATCTTTTGTCCGGCAAAAGCTACTTTTTTATAGTTTACTCTAAAATCGACTTTATGTAAATAGAGCCATTTTTAGAAACGTATATGTAGTAGATGACACAATTATTTATTGACTTTTATACGGCACAAATTCTTAGAACTGAACTTCACTGTCACAATATTTATTCAAATCATCAGAACGAATCATCTAGAATTCCCTTTGATTGTGGAGTAACCATCGAAGAACAATTAGATGGTGCACTCATGAAGGAAATTGATGTTCTTTTTGTAACTAATCATAATACACTTGACGGCTACCGTCAGATACTTGAGTATAAGCAGAATCATAACAAATATCACTCTATCAAAATATATCCTGCAGAAGAAGTTACAATAGATAATAAAGGACACATACTTGCCTATGGTATAGCAGAAGAAATAAAACCTGGGTTAACTTTAGAAGAAACATTAGATAGGGTCAAGGCGCAAAATGGGCTTTCTTGTGCAGCCCATCCATTCGCTGTCTCAAACGGAATACGTGAAAAAGCAGTAATGTGTGATCTAATTGAATCATTTAATAGTAACAACATAGATATTTTTTCAAATATCATTTCAGATAAATTTTCAGAAGAAAATATGATGAATAAAGTAGCAGGAAGCGATTCACACGTAGCATCTACAATAGGCAGGTGTATAAATAAAGTTGAATCAGAAAACAATATGGACTCGGTTTTGAACAGCATGCGTAAGGGCAAGCTCAAAATCGATCAAGCTAATTATGCGACCAAAAATGAATTATATGAGTTAGCTCATTATGTACTATCTAGCTCGCATAAGTCATTGATTACATACATATTCGAAAATTATCACCCGGTGATTCATTATGCTGCAAAGCTAGCTCTCAATTCATTTAGTTCAGATCCATGTAACAGGTTCTGGCGTACATTGGCAGCATTTACATTCTATCTTACTAGACGAGCATCCAAAAAAATCAACATGAACGGACACAATCCAATTATGTTCGAGCAAAGGTCTTGGAGAAGACTAATCTCTCTTGCACTAATTCCGTGATTATGTATGAATTGGCTCGCTTTAAGCGAGATTACTAAGATAATTAAAATAATACTATTGTATTTGATATTTACTGAGAAGATATTACTTTAGTAGACATGTAATCAAGTATAATATATTGACGACCATACTAGATAAGTTCGTGTTATGATCATAGGCATATTAACTACCCTAATTTTTAGAGGAAATGAACAATACTTGTCTAAAGTCATGATTTCATCGATTTAATGCATATAATCGTTCCTTAGACACCGTTCGATCAACAGTATTAATGGTGGCAGCGGTTGTGCTTGATAAGCTGCTTCGCGCGACTTGAATGCAAATGTAGCTACTCAAGATAGTTTATTCTCTCCAGTTGCATATTATCTCAAAATCATGAGATGAGTTTATTTACCAATGCACAAAGATATGCAGTGCTGTATATTATTTCACAGGCTTTCTCGCTGACCATTCCAGCTTGTGGACTAGTTTGTTTTTATAACCATCCGATAATAATTCTCTGTAACAAAGAAGGTGTATTTGCATTCACTCTAAATGCATATGACAAATAAAGCTAAGGTATTTGTAGAATATCTATATCTACATACATAGATTGTCTCAAATTGCAAGCATATACAGCAATTACATTATGTAACGTGAGCAGAGCTAAAAAAATGAGGTGAATGTTGCTTTAATGTTCTTGTATATTCTTAAAGAAATAGTAAGCAAAACTGGTAAAATTCCGATATTTGTCAGTACTAGAACCGCAATTAGAATATCTATTGAATAGCAAGAGGAAATCAGTTTGGCTTCTCTTGTTTACGTTTTTCCATATCTTTTCCATATTATTTTATAAGGCGTGCATGACTTCATTTTTTAATCTTTGATCTTATTTCGTTAAATGATTCTATGTTGGCTTCCAGATAATTCGAAATGAAATACAAAATGCCATATTTTTCGCCCATCTTGTTCACTAGGTTATTCTTTTCTAGTGCTACAATATGATGCTGAATTGCCTTATAATCTAGTCTTAATGCTTCCGCAAGTTGATTAATATTATATGGGCGTTCCTTTAGTAATTCTATAATCCTTATTCTGTTATCACCACCTTTAGAACCGGCGAACAGATACCATAACAGGCGTCTGGCATTAGGATCAGACATTATAAACTAATCACACTGATTCCTCCGGATATAATTAAAGTTGAATATTGTTATCTAAAAGAGGAGGTAATTTATACAATTTAATTCTAGATCTTCATGTAGGATATTCTTCGTCTTTGCAAACGATAAATATCTTTCAAATTCCTTGTCGATACAGATACACGATTTAAATGTCCGACCTACTTTAGGATCTTCAAATTGATCTTAAAATCTATAATCTTATTTTGAAAGTTATAGGATTAAACTCAATATATTTTAACTATTATGATACATTATAAATACCCCAGCATTTGATGAAATGTGAAAGCTAAATAAATCAGCCATATACAAGTTCTAAATTAACTAGTATTCGTCATACTGTATATTATGACTACAAAAGTACGCAGTTCAGAATCACTCAATTTTCTTTTTACATTTGCATAGAATATTTCAGCGTTATTAGCAAATTGCCTGATAACATATACCGAAATAGGATTCAGCTCTTGGAAGAAGAAGTAAAGAAGTGGAAGTCTAACTGTGACAGGGCAAAATCAAAGCTGCTCATGCTGGTCAAAGAACAAAAAGAGATGGAAAAGACCCTAATTGGACTTAGATCATATAGAGAAGATATTCTAAATACACAAGATGTAGTAGCACCAAGACAGGAAGGATCATATCAAAATAAGATAGAGGATGTAGAAGACGAGGTTCAGATGTTGAAAATTAGCTATGAGGACCAAAAATTATATGAAGTAAAGGAGCAACTAAACAAGCTCAAAGACGAGTTCCGATATGCCAAGAATGCGATATGTTCACGGTAAAACATATCCTTTCAATGATTTAATGAAAAGATTGTTGTAGAAACCTCTGCAGTATCTGACTTTTTTTCTATTAATGACCAACCATTATTTTTATTATTCATCCATTGCACAACCGATCAGATTAAATTTTGTAATAATCATTTATTTGTTTAGAATCGTAGTAGAGTAATCCATTATGCAGATATACAGAATAAGTATTAGATAATTTAAAAATTTGGCTTAACATGGTTAGTCTAAATTAATAATCTTGTCTTGCCTATGAATGCTATAATACTAAAATCGTGAGAAAATGCCTTGCAAAGGAATATGTATACGCCATAAAGTTGTGGGTCGTTATGCTAATGGACACAAACGTTGTCAACACTGTAATTTATTCATAAAATGGGAAGAGTTGTTGTGTCCGTGCTGCGGGTACAAATTAAGGATAGGACCAAGACATTCTAAGTTCAAGGCAAAATTTACAGAACAAAAAATAATACAAGAGTCTCATCATCTGCCAAGAGCACAAAGAGGAAAATTGTAATGATTGTTTAAATAAGTAACGGGTTGCGATAATACGAACCTTAAGGTAATTTACAATT
>JBKPMK010000539.1:0-3105 GCA_046732115.1 Thermoproteota archaeon | reverse complement strand
GCTTCAAGTATTTCCATTAACTTTTCTTCTGAAAGCTTTGATATTCTTTCATCGCATTCTAGACCGTTTGCATCAAGCACTTGTTCAGTCAAATCAATAATCTCATCTTTATTTTGACTTTCTTCTTGTGTTAACAGATTTTTGCTCATAAAACGTATGAACGCAAAGTCACTCAATGATGTTATTCTTGTACAATACAATAATTATTCCTTTTGTATCTATGAGTCATCCTTAATCTCTTTGTTAAATATCAAAAACTTCTATATCGCTACTTCTGTTAGCAGCATCTTCTCTAATCTTTGGATTAATTGCCTCTATTTTCTTTGCCAATTCAACAACTTTTGGATTAGAAAGCAATTGGTCAAATTGCTCTAGCTCTGAGCAATCTCTAATTATTATTCCCTTTTTTCTTGTGAAAGTTGACCCAGTGGTAGTAGTATTTGTACGGTTTATTTCAATAGCTATTGATGATGGACTTTGTTTGGATGCAGGTAGTTTCAATAGAGATACTCCTTGTATGTTAGTAGCTTTCTTTTCCCAGTTTTGGCCTTCTCTTAAGAATTGAGCTAATTTATCGTTAATTTCGGAAGTCATAATGTATATGTCACCTGTATACTTATATTCTGTCTATTTTAGATTTGTTTAATGTGCTATAGCTCAGCTGTCAGACCAAGTCATGGCTTTAACAGCTAAAATGCAGGAATTTGAAAGAAAACAACAACCATATGTGTTATAATCTGAATTAATTTTTAGGCCAATTTATAAAGAAAATCTCTTATTTCTTAGCATAATGCATTCGATTCCTATGTCTATCAAAGCCAAAAAATTTTCATTTATAGCATTTGATTTGTCTGCATCTAAGAATGTAAAATATAGTCCATTCTTATCTTGTCTATGCCAGACTTTTCCTGGAATTATTGCAATTCCTTGTGAAAAGGTACCTTGTTCTTTCCATTGATTATGAATCTCCTCAGGAATTGGGTTATCTTGCCATATATCCCAACTAACTCCTTTTAACGGTTTTTTCTCTCTAGTATTAGCAGGTATGACATTAACACCAATTTTGTAACGCCAGAAATCAGCTCCATTATTGAGACCATTTTTATCAGCATGTTTAATGCTGATGGAAAAATCTTTATGTTTATCTGATGCATTACATGTCATAGTGCGTCTTCAACTCCTGATGATGTACTATTGACTGTCGATGTAACCAGACTCTGGCCACTAACCTTGGCTGGTTGCATCGACGTATCATTTATTTCCAATCTTCTAATGAGAATTCCTTCTGGTGTTTCTTGTACTACCACATGGGCTGGTTTTTCAAGGCCGTGTCGCCTAGCTATTTCAATCGGTATTATTAATGTCGCACTCAACTTTCCGCTTAGGAAAGTCTTAATAATTTCTGGCATAAAGTAATTCTTAAATTACGGTATATAAGTATATAGACGTGTAGGAACATAAACATATGAACCTTGGTGGCCTAGTTAGGTATCTATCGGTGGTAAGCAGGTCAGTGAATAAAGACCCACGGTTTGACTATTCATTGTTGGATACTCTCCAACATTTTGCTTGGAGAAAGTATGCATCAGCCTACCAGATTTCCTCTGCTATAAAAAATACAGCATGGAAAATGGCATATAAAAATGTCAACAAAAGACTAAATGCATTATCGTCAGCTGGTCTAATCCAAGAAACAGAAATCGATGACAAACAGAGTAATAAGCATAAGGCCAAATACTATCAGTTAACAGAGTATGGGATATATCGCTTATTTTTGGATAGAGTCGACTTCATATTAATCAATCAATCAGATGTATGGCCTCGCGGTTTATCAGGGTCGTATACTAGCATTAACACATTAACCTTTTTCCGCAACTATAGCCATAGCATGCTTTTCGAGGTTTTCTTATATCCATACTTTACAAAAGAGAGTCTTATTGCAATTGGGGATAGTCTTTTTTTAATAAAATTGTATCATTATTTGGCTAGTTGTTGTAAGGAGGTTGAAAAGCGTTTAAACAGTAAAAGGTTGGGAGCCATAACCTTCAACCCCGTATTTTCATGGGACAATATTCCTGGCACAGATGACCAAAAGCTAATGGCTCATTTAAAAGAGAAGTTTACCCTTGAAAATATAGAACCACGTGAGATAAAAAAGGAAGACATAGAGCATGGCTCTAAATTAGTTGTTAAAATCCCAGACGAGGCTCCTGTTATAATAACATTAGATAAGACGACAAATAGAGTAGAGATAATATCTAAGGAAACCAATCAATCCAGATACAAAAAATTAGAATATAATGTATACTTGCTGGATGGAAAAACAGTTGTCGGTAATAAAATAGATACCGATGATGATTCAACAAAATATATAATCGAAAATACTAGGCGAATGATGGAAGAGCTGATTTACGGATTTGTTTATGATTTAGCATTATTATCTCCAGTAGAAAACCCTGAAGTTTCGTACTATATACAAATTCTGTCTGCAGATAACAGATTTATGCAAATGTTAAAAGAGATATATGAAAACAGACACAAAGTTTTTGAAAGAGGATATGATATGCTTACAAAGTAGTTGTAGAGCATTATTCAAGTCAACACTGTACTGGTGTCAAGCCAACACTATTGAATCTGCTTAATACAAGCTGCAATATTTTTTCTTCAGCAATGTTAAAGATTGAGTAGCAAATATTATAGCACAATTAATTCCGTCGCTTCATTTCATTAACCTCTGCCACAAGTCTAATTACTTGGTCTGAAAGATTGGCTATAGCATCGGTATTTACAGAATCACGCTGCCTTAGCAACTGAATCTCTTTTTCTTTCTCAGATAATTTAGCATCAATATTCTTTCCTGTTGCTTCTAGTGTGGTATAGTCTAAGAATGTCAAATATTTCATGCATTTGGTAGCATAGATTTCTCTTCTTTCGGGTTCTTTTTTTGTGTAATATGGGCTTTTATTATGACCAAGAAACCATTCAGAGTAGTCTGTGTTTGTTTGGTCACTAATTACAGTTTTAACAAACCTTCTAAGAGAGTGCAAAGTTATTTTTCTTCGCCTTTGTTTTCCCTCTTTTCTTTGGTCTAAACCTACAACTGAC
>JBKPMK010000538.1:0-8633 GCA_046732115.1 Thermoproteota archaeon | reverse complement strand
TGCATCCTCTTCATTGACTTCAACATATGGGTATGTATCTGTTCTTGATTTTTCATCTAATAACAATGCATCACATCTAACATTTGATTTTACACCTGTAGCACCTTTTGCGACATGTAACAAACCTCTATATGTTGTTCTACCGGCATCCTTACTTATGGACTTGCTTGTGATTCTCGAGGTGGTATTTGGTGCTAGATGCACTGCTTTTGCACCCGCATCTTGATGCTGTTTAGCCCCTGCAAAAGCCACAGATATTACTTCAGCATGAGCACCTCTACCAAGCATATAAACACCAGGATATTTCATAGTCAATCTACTGCCCAGATTTCCATCTATCCATTCGACAGTAGCATTTTCATATGCATATGCTCTTTTAGTCACCAAGTTATATACATCCTTGCTCCAATTTTGAATTGTAGTATATCTTATCTTGGCGCCTTTCTTTGCAATCAATTCTACAACTGCAGAATGCAGTGATTCAGTGGTATAAATTGGTGCAGTACAACCTTCTACATAATGAACTTCAGCACCTTCGTCTGCAATTATAAGAGTTCTTTCAAATTGACCGATGTTCTCGGCGTTAATTCTGAAATACGCTTGCAGAGGAAGTTCAACCTTTACGTTTGGCGGAACATAAATGAAGGAGCCGCCTGACCAAACAGAACTATTTAACGCCGCAAACTTGTTGTCTTCTGGTGGAATGACCTTTCCAAAATGCTTTCTCATAAGTTCTGGCTGCTCTTTGACTGCACTATCTGTATCAATAAATATTACACCCTGTTTTTGCAGATCCTCTCTTAAATTATGATAAACCACTTCAGATTCATACTGAGCGCCTACTCCTGCAAGGAACTTTTTTTCCGCTTCTGGAATTCCAAGCTTATCAAAAGTGTTTCTTACGGATTCTGGAACGTCATCCCAGCTCTTGCTTTGCTTCTCAGCTGCCTTTGCATAATAGTAAATATTTTGAAAATCAATCTTAGACATATCACCCCCCCAATTAGGCATAGGTTTACTCATGAAAACCTCATATGACCTCAATCTAAAGTCCCTCATCCAATCTGGTTCACCCTTCATCTTGCTAATTTCTTCAACAGTACCCTTAGACAGGCCTTTCTTACTCAGATAGACATAAAGATCAGTAGAGTCCTTGAAGTCGTATTTACTATAATCACCCATATTCAATTCTTTAGTAGCCATATATGTCTATAACGGTGTTATGTTTTATATATATTTTGTATTTTTCTAATCGTTTTAATTCACCTTTGCAATTACATGCGTTTTAGAAGTTAAAACATGTATGTTTTAAGGGAAGATTTAAATACATTTACTTAAGTCCATTTCCATTAGAATAGCTGGCCTCGTAGCACCTATATAAACGACTACTTGATTTTAAAGAAGTGTCTATTAACAATAATATACAATATTTAACATTTTTTTACATAAATTTATAAAATATCTATAATCTCTATGCAGTATAGATTAGCAAAGTAGGTAAATTCTAAAGCATTGTGAGTAAGGGCTGAAATGACTTAGTTACAATGATTTCACGATCTGTATAGCTATAGATTACTATAGATGACTACACATTATATCACAGTACTGCGTCTATTTCTGTCCTAGCATCTCTATCTGTTCTTCCTATTATTGTTGATACGCCTATATCGTGTCTATCTAATGATCGATATACAGAGATAGATCTAATGATTATTAAGATAAATCATGGATTATACGTCAAAATATTAAAATCAGTATTGAGACTTTTCATTCAGTAGTATTTTTGCGAGCTCAAATGTTCCTCTGATAGTATGTTCTTTAGATTCAAAAGCTTTAATGTTTCTCTTTCTCAACTCTTCGCTGGTTGCAGGACCAATGGCTATTATTGCCTTAACATTACTAATTACTGAGTAAGTATCATACGATAGTCTGCGCATAATTTCAAAGAATGACTGAACTGTTGACGCGCTTGTGAAAATAATAGCATTTACCTTTTTTTGTTTCAACAATGCAACAAAGTCCTCCCACATAGTATTTGTACCGGAAGTTTTCACATCATATAGAAAAAATTCATCTACAGTCATGCCCAGACAAGATAAAGCCTTGCGAATGAATTCTTTTGCTTTCTCACTCCTAGGAATAATTATCTTTTTCCCTTTTATGATACCATTATCCATCTTTGAAAAAAGACAGACAATTCCTTGGGACGAATACTCTCCAGGCATCATTTTGACTGCTATTCCATGGCTTATCAGACTAGACTTAGTCTTTGGTCCAATTGCAACAATTATTGAAGAGTTTAATGCAAGAATAATCTCCTCTACTTTATTCACTTTCAGTGCCAAATCAAATAACACATCTACTGCTTGCGAACTCATAAACATACAATAATCATATTTTTTCTCTCTCATTATACTAATAAATTCAGGAATAACCTCGAGACCTTTCGGTACAATGTCAATCGTAGGTAATGAAATGGACTCACCACCCTCTGAAATTACAAGCCGTGAAAACTCTTGTGCATCAGCACCTTTTCTCGTTATTGCCAATAACTTACCAGTCAGACTTGATGTCATAGACAATCACTTACCGAACCAAGCAAGCTTCTCCTGCAAGGAAACCACCTTACCAATTATTATAATTGCAGGGGGTTTCATTCCATTTTCTCGAGCTATCTCTGCAATATTAGACAAGTTTCCCTTAACTACTCTCTGCTTCATAGTAGTTCCATTTTCAATTACTGCGACATCTGACTTTTTGCTCATACCTGCTTTTATCAATTTGTGTGAAATGTACTCAAGTTCTTCTACTCCCATCAAGATAACAATAGTATTTACGGTTTTAGCCAGTTTATCCCATTTTATAGTTGGTTCCCTTTTTTTAGGATCTTCATGACCAGTAACAATTGCTACTGAAGACGCATACCTCCTATGTGTCAAAGGAATCCCAGCATAAGCGGCTGATCCTATTGCAGATGTAATTCCTGGAATTATTTCAAAGTCAATATTATGATAAAGTAAGTATTCAGCTTCTTCCGCTCCTCTTCCAAAGATAAACGGATCACCACCTTTGAGTCGTACAACTCTCTTCCCATTTTTAGCATGTTCAACCATCAATTCATTGGTAATATTTTGATGTGTAGTCGAATCTCCTACAGCTCTGCCAACATAAATTTTTTTAGATTTCGCAGGAATTTCATCAATAAGATCTTTACAAATAAGTCTATCGTACAGTACTACATCACAATTGTTCAAAACTTCCATCGCTCTTACAGTAACTAATTTTGGATCACCTGGTCCAGCACCGCATATGAAAACTTTACCTTTTTTTCTCATTTACTGTTCCATGCCTCTACAGCATCACGCCATCCTTCAGCCAATTTCATAGCACCAGCCTTTAAAAGCAAATTAGCAGCTTTTATGCCAAGTTTAATCGGATCACGTTTACTTCCAGTTTCTTTTATTTCAATTGATTCTGTACCATCAGCAGAAAATACGCTGGCATAAAGTGTGATTTTAAATGTATCATATTTAGTAATTGCACAAACACCTACAGGAAATCTGCAGCCTCCTTGTATTTTTGTCAATAGCGAACGTTCAGCATCTATTTCAGCTCTAGAATATGGATCCTCAATGCTTCTTAAAATTTTGATTAATTCTAGATCATCGCTCCTGCACACAATCGCGATTGCACCCTGTCCAGGAGAAGGCAAAAAATCCCTAATACTAAATCTTTCTCCGATAACATCTCTCATATTAAGTCGTGTTAAGCCAGCTTCAGCAAGAACTACAGCATCGAATTCTCCTATTATTGATTTGTTAACTCTTGTCTCAACATTTCCGCGAATCGGCTTGATATTCAAGTCAGATCTTTTGCGCATTATTTGAATTGCTCTCCTGAGGCTACTTGTCCCTATCAATGAACCAGTAGGAAGTTCTCTTAATTTGATCTTTTTCTCATTTACCAAGACATCGTTTGGTTTAGCCCGTTTTGGAATACAAGCGATAGTTAGTTTATCAGAAAGATCAGAAGGAATATCTTTCAAGCTATGAACAGCAAAATCAACTCTGCCTTTAATTACAGCTTCGTTTACCTCCTTTTCAAAAATACCTTTTTGGTCTATCGTAAATATAGGTCTTTTATCCATATCACCCCTTGTAGATATTGTAATAGGTTCAAAACTAATGGCAGGATTCGTTTTTCTTAATGCATTTAATGCAATCTGTGTCTGAGCTATGGCAAGCTTGCTACCCCGTGTTCCAACTTTTGACCTGGTTATAATGAACCTTTCACCTTGCGTAATGCATCATTATAGCATTCTATAGTCTTGTCTGCATCGTCTTCACTATGTGCAGTAGAAATGAAACATGTTTCAAATTGCGATGGAGGTATAAAAATTCCGCTTTTGAACAATTCGTTATAAAATTTTTTAAATACAGCAACATCAGATTTCTTTGCACTTTTCTCATCATCGACGTTTCCAGAAGTGAAGAACAATTGGTACATTGAGCCAATGGCATTTATTGTAAGATGTAGCTCTAATTGTTCTATTTTTTCATTAATTCCCTGAACTATTCGGTCGCATGTTCTAGCAATCTTCGGATAGATTTCATTTTTTGAATTTATCAAAGTCTCAATTGTTGCCTCACTTGCAGATACAGATACAGGGTTGCCAGCATAAGTGCTGGCTTGGTACACTTTTCCGCTAGGTGAGAGTTGCGCCATAATCTCTTTTTTTCCTGCAATTGCTGCTATAGGAAACCCATTTCCCATGGCTTTTGCAAATGTTGCTAGATCTGGTTTAATTCCAAAGAACTCGCTTGCACCTCCTAATGCAAGCCTAAATCCAGTAACAACTTCATCAAATATCAATACGATCTCTCTCTTTTGGGTAATCTTTCTGATTTCGTTCAGATATTGTTTATCAGGTATTATGAGACCTATATTTGCTGGCACTGGTTCTACAATTATGCAGGCAATATTATCATCTTTGATAATTACTTGTTCCAAAGCCGAATAATCGTTGTAAGGAATTACTAATGTTTGTGATGATACTTCTTCAATTGTACCCTCAGAAGTCGGCACACCTCCCCTAGTGGAGTCGCCAGCACGGGCAAGAACGTAATCATGAGCACCATGATAGCATCCTTCGAATTTTATAATTTTCTTTTTCTTGGTAAATGAGCGGGCTAATCTAATAGCATTCATCGTCGCTTCTGCACCTGTATTAACCAATCTCGTCATCTCTGCGCAAGGAACAACCTTCGAAATCGTTTCCGCCAGCTTTACTTCCTTTTCAGTTGGAACACAGAATAAAGTTCCTTTATCAATTTGAGACTTCACAGATTCGAGTACTGCAGTATAAGCATGACCAAGTAACAGTGATCCATACCCCATACAATAATCAATACAACTTTTATGATCCGCAGTGAAAATTTTGCTGCCTTTCCCTGAAACTGCAAAGAATGGATATGGTTCATAAAACCGAACTGGGCTATTAACTCCAGAAGGAATTACTTCCTTTGCCCTGTCAAATAGAAACTTGGAGTTGCTAGATATCAATTAATGCAATTTTATGTATATGAAATATATCTAGGTTTATGATTTCTTGCAGTTTTTTATTTTCAGTAACGACGATTAACTCAAACCCACCTCGAAAGCCAAATTGATACTATGGTTATACGTTAAGTTATAGAGTACATGTTGACAATATATGTTATATTGGACTAAGTAAATAATCAGGCTAGGAATAGGCTGTACTTTTGTATTCTCTGAATATTGAATTGAGAGAGTATAACGTATTATTAAACCTAAATTAACTAAATTGATTGAATTGTACTATCGATTTAATAATAATTGAGCCATTTTCTTTGCATGATAAGTAATTATTATATCTGCTCCTGCCCGCTTGATTGATGTAAGAAATTCAGTCATTACAGCATCTTCATCTATCCAGCCCTCCATTGCGGCTGCCTTAATAAGCGCATATTCTCCAGAAACACTATACGCGGCGATTGGCAAATTAGTACTGCTTTTCGCCTTATAAATTACATCAAGGTATGGTATCGCAGGTTTTATCATAATAATGTCTACACCCTCATGAATGTCTTCTTCTATTTCATGCATTGCCTCTCTAATATTTGCAAATTGCATTTGGTAAGTTCTTCTATCACCATATTCAGGAGTACAATGAGCAGCATCTCTGAAAGGTCCGTAAAGTGGAGATGCATATTTTGCAGAATATCCAATTATCGCAGTATCTGAAAACCCAGATTTATCTAAAGCTTTGCGAATAGCTTTTACCTGTCCATCCATCATAGCTGAAGGCGCCACAAAATCCGCACCAGATCTAGCATGGCTAACAGCAACCCTCGAGAGCGTATTGATGCTAGAATCATTATCCACTTTTTTATTCATCACTATTCCACAATGACCATGCGACGTATATTGACATAGACAGACATCAGTAATGATTGCAATTTTATCTCCGAAATGATCGCGTATCAATTTAGTAGCCTGTTGTATAATCCCATTATCGCTAAATGCAGAAGTACCTCTATCATCTTTATTAGACGGAATTCCAAATAGAATAATACCTTTAATGCCTAAGTCAGAAATAGTTTCTACCTCGTTAATAGCTTTATGTAGTGGAATCCTTTGAATCTCTGGCATCGAATTAATCATACTAGGTTCTCTGGCTCCCTCTTCGATGAATAGAGGACAAATTAAGTCCCTGGCCGAAAGATGTACCTCCTGTAGTAATTCACGTACTGCAGTATTTTTTCTTAATCGCCTTAATCTGACTGTTGGAAAAGCAATATTAGTATATTTATTATTAGTATTTGTCTTCATATTTGAATAGTTTGGCCACGACTCTCATTAGCTCTTCACTTTCGTTGCACAATTCTATTTCCTTTCTAAGGTTGTTCATGGGAGTAGAAAGAATTCCTTCTACTATGGCATATGAAAGTTCTTCCATTGTTTTGGCTTCTTTGGGCCCTAACGATTTTCCGAGAATGGAGAGTGCTTTTTTTAATTCACGCTCTCGGATAACATCAACACTCTTGAAAATAGAAACCACTGTTGGCTCAACCATCCTTCTCTTAAGAATGGAATCTACTGATCCCATTTCGTTATTAATTATTTTTTCTGCTGATTGAATCTCATTCTTACGGGCTCGAATATTCTTTTCAACTATCTCCGATATCTGATCTATATTTATCAATTTCACTTTCTTTACTGTTGCAACTTTATCTTCTACTGTTCTGGGGTTTGATAGGTCAAAAATTAACAGACCCTCTTTTGCATTTCTTCTAGCTTTTTCAATTCTATCATGTGTAACCAAATAATATGGTGCATTAGTAGAAACGAAGATCAAGTCAACGTCATCAAACATTTCAAGCGCATATTCAAATGGAATTGGCACACCTGCCACAGTGTCTGCAAATGACTTGGCTCTCTCAAAAGTCCTGCTCGTAATCATAAAATTGACATGACGTTGTTTCAAAGACTTCGCAATAAGACTCGCTCCCTCTCCAGACCCAATGAGCATAATGCGTTTATCATTTAGATTATCAAAGTATTCTTCTGCCAATCTTACTGCCATGGAACCTACAGAGACGCTTCCTTTATTTAATCCAGTATGTGTCCTTATTCTGCTTCCAACTTTAACTGCCCTATCAAATATAACCTGCAGATAAGAACCAGCATATTGGTTCTTACGAGAGAATTCAAGAGCTCGTCTTATCTGACCAAGTACTTGGTCTTCGCCAATAACTAAAGAGTCTAGACCTGACGCTAGTTTTAATAGATGATAAATAACATCTTTTCCTCTTTCGACTTGGACGATATTTTCAAATTCCTTATTTGACAAATTAACTGCAGTAGCCCATTGTTCTAACAATCTTTTCTCAGTTGGATCTGCACTGATAGCAAATACTTCCACCCTGTTACACGTCTGTATAATAATGCATTCTTTTAATTGAGCTTTCTCCAAAAGTAGCGTGTGTGCATAATGAAGGTCTTTAAAAGCGAATTTTTCAAGAAGATGAATCGGTGCATTTCTGTATGTAATCCTAGCGTTGATTACCTCTAAAGAATCTGTCATAATAAAGGGAGAGGAGGTGGTCATTTGATACTCCTGCACTCCCATTCGTTCAGGAGTTCAAGTGTTGCACTCTTTGCATCTTCAACTCTATTTTCATTAATGAGACTCTGAATATTTCTATCACGGATTATAGAATATAAGAACTGCTTTCTCTTTTCACTCGTCTTCAACCTATTTTTTGCGGCTAATCGTGCAAACTCCTGCAATCTTGTATTTTCTATGTCTGATTTCCTTATGATTCTATGTAATATACGTTCTAGTTTGATTCTTAATTTACGAGCCATAATCGGACTTTTGCCATAGGTAGAGATTGCGACCTGTAATATACCTTCTATATTGATAATAGAGGCATAAGAAAAGTCGCTAAATCGAGGATCATCTGCGGCATATACAAACGAACCCATAGAACGGCCCTTTTCTACAAGTTTACGATTTAGCGACCTATCACTGGTGGCAGCCAAAACCAAAAATTGATTCTTGTAATTATCAAGTATGCTTGCATCCTTTAGTTTGGTTTTCACTATTT
>JBKPMK010000537.1:0-13131 GCA_046732115.1 Thermoproteota archaeon | reverse complement strand
GCATTAGTTACTATTGATTCTATATCGCAAGTACAAGTGGCCGCTGATGGAATGTTACAAAATAAAGTGAGGCATCTGCTTGTTGTAAAAGGTAATGATATTAACTAACCACTTGGTATAATCAGTCCGAGTGATTTCACTGCCTATTTAAAAAATAATCTAAACATTAATGATGTAAATGCAAAGATATTAGAATCATTAAAGGAGGAATCACCTACAGAACATCCAATGACAGCTACAAGCGTTTCTTCCAAGCCTCAGATCAGTTCATCTTATACTAACCCAAAATATAAGACAATTTTGGTACCACACGATGGCTCAGAAATGTCTGATAAAGCCTTGAGCCACGCTATTTATCTATCAAATATGTCAGGGGCTGAAATTGCAATTCTGCATGTACTTGAAGACATTCATCTAGATTCTACTGCAGTTTTGGCAACTTCTAAAGAAGGAACAGAAGGAGCAGGAGAAGCAAAAGATATTGAAAAATCAAAAAAGCAGGGCTATGAAATTAGAGTTGAGGGAGAAGTAAAAGAGATGATCGAAGAGAAAATGAGATTCTGTAAACAGGCAGGAGTAAAAAGCCAAGTATCTTATAAAATTCAGACTGGCAAGGCGGTGGACGAGATAATTAAAATGTGTGAAGATGTAAATGTTGATCTAATAGTGATTGCAAGCAGTAGAAAACCTTAGTTAACGACTAGATTGCTTGGAAGTACAAGCAGAAAGGTAATTGATAGTATTGAAAAGCCGGTGCTTATAATACATGGTTAATAATATTTAACCGGTGGATATTAGTACATATTAAATATATAACATATGGAAAAATAAAAAATTAATAGATTCTATCCAGATTATTGGAACATCTATTTGTTTTATTTTATTGAAAGAGCATCTCCACCTATAATCTGGTTGGGTTTTACAGTGGGTGCTTCCTCGGATATAACTATTTGATCATATGAACGCGGATTAGCAACGTTTCCTGTAAAAGAAAGCTTGCCATCTGCATCTACTTGGCCTAAACTCACGTAGACGCCTGTTTTTGTGTCTGCAAGCCAGGCTTTAAAGACCTTACCAGCAGTGGGCGTCTTATCTGAACTTATGAGTATGTTTACCACCCCACTGCCTAGTTCTGTAAGCGCATACGATCCTATCCTTTCTCCTCCAAATGGCTTACCTCCAGAAGCAGCAGAGATCACACCTTGTGACAGGCTTTGCTTACCTTGCGCTTTAGCCTGCTGTTGAAGAAATAGATGTGGTGCCATCATTGTCGCAGATAGGATTGCTGCAGTTGCAATCATTGCCAGAGTTGAAAATGCAAAAGTCTCTTTAGTTTTGCTTTTCGATCTCATTATTCACTGAGCAATTGAGACGTACTTAAGCATTTTTACCTTTCAATTCATACAATAAAACTTCAATGGAGTATATTTTAAGTTATTATTGCTAGTGCTGTAATCAGATCCTAATGATGATGACGATGACTTGACTTGTACGATCCTTTGATTCCTTGCATCTCTGCCTTTCTTAGATTTATCTTCCTCCGCCTGCGAAGTATAAATTTGTCATGTTAAATCTGCGCTAATTAACCTTTCATCCGAGCTTAAACTCTCGTTCCACGCCAATGTTTGTCGTTATCATCAAAAGTAAATGATTCATTTGATGTGATAGGAAGGTTAGTTAAATCACTATCGTTTGCATTACAACATTGGGGACATCTATTGTCTTTCCATGAACCAGTCTTATCAAAATAAGTAGCACACCAATAACACGAATTACATAAGATGAACACATTGGTGGTGATGATTGAGATTGAAGTTCCATAGTAAATAGCATATTTTCGTGATATAATAATACAAAGAATGCACTGTGTTGCAATGCATAGCTACTAAGAAGACAAAAATGAGCTGAGTATAGTACTATCCTACTTTTACTGCCTTTGAACCACATTTAGGACATACAATATCTTTGTGCTCATTACCACAATTCATACAATAGAACTTTAGTGGAGAATATCCTGAGCCATTGCCAACGTTACGACCACCTCCTAATGAAGATAATGACTTGTACAATCCTTTGATTCCTCCCCTTCCTGCCTTTCTTAAAGCTAATTCAGTTCTAAGGATGTTAAGCAAAAATAGCGCAAGTAGTAATACACCAAATGATATCGGAAACGGCAAGATGATGGATATAGCAAGTCCAATGCCCATGTAGATACATAGCCATATTATATAGTGATTATGTCGTATTTTTTGATTCTCATTATGGTTATTATCGTTACCAAATTTACCCAATCTATTATCACTCTCCTCTTTCCAACAAGTTAATGTCACATACATCCAGGATATATCCTCCATGTATACACTGCCATGCTGTGAAATCGATTTCATAAGTTCAACTGCAGTTAGAGCTAAAACAACAGCAGAGCTTATAGCTAGAGCATGCAGCTATCAAGAAGATATTGTTCTTAATCCTTCTCTTTATGAAGCTACACCAAAAGACTATCTATCTATATTGGAGAAACTTTCTGACATGTATGGTAGTGTGCTCATAGTAGGACATAATCCAACAATAGAAGATACAATACAAATGCTTACAGATTCATCCGATGTGACGGCAATATCATCATGCACACTAGCGCATTTCAGTCTACCTGTAGAAAAGTGGTCTAACCTTAGCAATAACGGCAAAATAGAACAAGGTAAGGCTGTGTTCAGAGAGATAATACAACCACGATAGGGAAAGATATAGACAGATCAAAGATAAGTTATCAAGATAAGTTATCATTAACTCTACTTTATAAAGCCAGAAAGCTGTTTTGATACCTCTATTATATCATCAATGTTATTGCTTATTGGTGATCGATTAAAATTGAGTATTGCATGGTCCACTCCTACTTTTTTAATTTCCTGCAAATCCTTACCTATACTATCAATGCTTCCAATCAATAGCTGCTGTCTATGCTTGGACCCTTTTTCATTACTCCCTTTATTATCAGTATTATATTTAGGCTCTAGAATGTTAGGATATAGTATTGCAACTATATGAATATCCTTAGGGTCTCTTTTTGCTTTATGACATTCATTTCTTATCCCATCTATGTAAGATCTAAGCTCATCTAGTGAATTGCGTATAACACATATCCATCCATTAGCATAATTTGCTATCCTTACAAATGTTCGTTGATTATATCCACCAAGATAAATTGGAATATGTGGTTTTTGGATAGGTTTAGGTCCTATTTTAGAAGTAGGAATATTGTAGTACTGTCCTTTAAATTCTACTATGTCGTCTGTCCACATCTTTTTTAGTATTTGAATATACTCGTCTGCCCTTTTTCCTCTATCTTTAAATGGGATATTAGACGCCTGGTATTCATCTTTTGACCATCCAATACCAAATCCTGCTATAGATCTTCCTTCTGATAAAATGTCAAGTGTTGCAAATCGTTTTGCCAGTATTACCGGATTATGAAACAACATATCTATTACAGAAGTTCCTAATGCGATCTTCTCTGTTTTTGCAGCAACATAGGTAAGAGTTTCTAACGGTTCAAATATATACTGCCAGTCAGGTGGGAACTTGCCATCGCTAGTTCCAGGATATGGATTTAGTGGATTGATAGGCCAAATCAATCTTTCTAAGACCCACAAAGAATCAAAGCCAGCATTTTCAGCTGCTTTTGCAAAATGAATTATGTTATCTTTTGTAGCATAATGCTTATCTGTTTGTGGTAGTCTCAATCCCACTTTCATAATATTGCTACTCATTATAGATAGACAATAACAGAAGGCTTTGAATATTTATCGTGATTGTAAATTCTTACTGCAAAACGATGTATACTGCTTTTTTGTCTCCTATTTCCATAAGTCGTTGCTATCTAATAATTGACATTAAACGTTATTACAACTATAAGGTTCCATTATCAAAATATGATACCATATGATCATGCAAAGCGGTTTAGATTCTTCATGGAATGGATCCTTTTAGATTTGCATAGCAAGACAAAGAAAACTAACTGTTTATTTTATGCAATATCAAATATTTAACCATGGCAAAAATAGAATTAGAGTTTGATGTCAAGCTAGATGGTACACAACATATTTTGATGTCAAGCTAGATGGTACACAACATATTTTGGAAAAAATTTCTCAGGTGGTAAAGTATGCTGAAGAACAAGGATTGCATCTAAGAGAATTAGAATTAGAGTCAGATGATGAGGAAGAAGAAGATGGCTGTAAGAAGTTATTTGAAACTGCTGGCAGTTTATGACAATGCTTTTAACCTTTTTAGGAGCTAAATTACATCAATATTAGAAGCTGGGATGATGGCAAAGAATGAATCCGACGATCACACAAAAAAAATCAGTTCAAGTGGAACAACAATGAAAAACAGATATACAAGAGCATCAATCGCAGCTAAGTTATGTTCTATTCGAAGTATGATGTTAGATGGTGCAACGAATACAACAATTATGGCTACCCTGAACATACCTAAACGCACATTCTATCGATATATGGATAAAATTTACCAAGAAGATAGAGTTGAGCTGGCAAAAAAGAATACAGAGACACTTGCAACACATATCTTGTTCCTCAGGGAGAGGCTGATGCAGTCCATAAAAAATTGCCAAAATATGGCTCTGGATCCAGCCATTTCTGCCAAAGAGAGGATTGAAGCAGAACGCCTAAAGATCGACGCAAGCGTTGCTATTGCAAGACTTGAAGCTGAAGGCACTACAATTACACAAGTTAGCCCGTATGCATTTAATGAGCATAATAACAATGATCCTGATATACCAAACAAATTACCTCATTTAGGGAATATACTCGAGTGACAATGCATAGCATGGACAAGACATGATTAGACCAGACAATATGAGTCAGTTTTTGTACTTGATGCTTGCGACGTAAAGAAATAGACGAAAGAGTGGCGGCAGCATAACATGCATCGACAATAACATAAAAAATAGCTAAAATAGCCGTAGTAATATCTGATTTATGATGGATAACATTAGGCTATCCTGTGTGTGTTGCATTGCTACGATTCCCAGTATTGTTAGTCAGTTTTGATGGTGCTGCTCTTGACGTAAGTTATAGCTGGACAGTGTTGAAGACAGACTAATATATCAGACCTATGCGTCGCTTTCATGACTGATAGAACTACAACAAAAGCCACTATAGAACAACTGAATAGAAAGATGGCACAGATTTCATCTTCAGATAAACCAGAAGATATAGCTACACTCGCTTACATATGGGGATTCCCCCTCGTTACGATGCAGAGACAGTTCAATTTCGTCACAAGTTCAAATGTTCCACCTGGATTTGGCCGTGGTCCTGCCAATACATTACTTTGTGCTCGTAACCTCGTTAACGCCAGTTTCACAGATGTTGTTGCTCCGAATTCTGATACCTTATACTGTTCAATACAGCTTGATCTCAAAAAAGAACCAGTAGTCATCGTCGTACCTCCGATTGCAGCTAATAGATACTATACGTTTGAGTTCTTGGACGCATATACAAATGATTTTGCCTATATTGGAACACGTGCTACAGGATCTAATAATAGTGGTACATACCTTATTGCTGGTCCAGACTGGGATGGACAGGTTCCTCAAGGAATGACGAAGATATGGTCTCCAACAAACCTTGCATGGTGTGTCAACAGGATATTCGTAAAAGGACCAGGCGATGTGGCTAATGTAAATGCATTACAAGACAAGATAGTGGTAAAACCACTATCTGCTTTCCAAGGAAATCCAGTAGTACAGCCACCACCATCATCATCAACAGCGGCAGCAGCGGCTGCTAATGCTTCTTCTTCTTCCTCTTCAAAACAAGTTCCAATTGGACCTCAACCGGCATTGATACCTACTACAGGTATCAAAATATATGATGAAATAGGTCGAGCTATGATCGGCAACCCATTAAATCCACCAGATCCCGTACTTGTGACTAAACTTGCATCAATAGGTATTGGACCAGGTAAGATACCATCAACTCAAGCCAATGATACAACAAAGACAGCATTGCAGACAGGTATAACAGATGGTCAAAATATGATAAACGCAAGAGTAGCAAATGCTGGGACAGTAGTGAATGGGTGGCTTTATACTCCTCAAGCAGGAGTTTATGGAATTGATTACCTTTTCCGCGCTGCAGTTACTCAACTAGGACTGGGCGCCAACGTTGCACAAGAAGCGCTTTATCCTGTCACATTTACAGACAGCCAAGGACAATCGCTAAGCGGAGCCAACAACTATATAATTCACTTTGGTCCCGGACAGACCCCACCAGTAAAAGCATTCTGGTCTATTACAATGTATAACAACAAGTCATTGTTTGTAGAGAACCCAATAAATCGATATTCAATAGGAAAGTATACTGAAGGTCTCAAACACAGTGCAGACAGCTCACTTGATATTTATATACAGCATGCTAGTCCTAGTAAAGATAAAGAATCTAACTGGCTACCTGCTGATAAGAATTCATTTAGTCTTATTTTGCGCATGTATCTTCCAGAAGAACAGGTTCTTGACGGGACATGGATGCCTCCTCCAGTAATGCGCACTGGATAGCTGACTATTATTATCTCATAACTATGGTGTCCAAGCAATGACACTCATTTTCTTGATTTTTAGTGGGAAGTTATGTTGAGCATCTTGTGCCTTTTTGATAGTGTTTATGTATAAGCTGTTAAGAGACTGACACAATAACAACAGAGAAGAGCTGAACTGTATCAGACTCCAGTAGATACATGATTTTGTCGTTACATGCAGATAAAAATGAACTTGGAACGTTTTGCAGTGTCTAGAGATAAACCATTTTGGATAATCGATATAAAGCATCTCATTATAAGATATCATTAACTCTTACAAATATGGCTAATCAATACAAAACCCAAACTCATAGGAATGAAGTACTAATCGCTCTTCGTTGGCAAGCAGCAATACTTGGAGGCAGCATTGTCTATGCCATATTAGAATATTTTTTTAATTTTGGTATTCATATTTCGGTAATAAGGGTCATTTTCTTCACTGGATTTACTAGTATTCTAGTTATTCTTACCTATTTGCTTGTTAGGAGATTTAAGAGATATTTGACATTATCAGAGCATCTCATTTTATCTTATAACCTTAGTTTTAAAATCTTGTTTGTAGCTGTTGCATTGTTGATATTTTTTATGATCATTCCAGCTATACATGCTAATACATTAGATAAATATTCTAAATTCCTATCATCAGATCGACTTAATTTTGCAATACGATCGATGCTGACATCGATAATCATTTTTGAAGGTTATTTACGTGTAGTTCCCCTACTAGCAGTAAAACGCTTCAATTTTTATTATGCAAAAGCATTAGTAGAAAATAGTCTGTATGGACAAAAAGAAGATGAAGTTAAGAGAATAAAACATCTTTTTGCAGGAATAGACTCATATCGAAAGTATTTGAGAAACCGTTTGGACCTTGATATTAATAGCGCCAAAGTTTATCCAAAAATCACTACTCTTGTTTCCGAAGATAGAAATGCACTAATAAAATCGATGTACGAAGCCTTTTCAGAAGATGCTGATAAATTAAAACCAATTACTTGTCTTACAACACTTTTGAACGTACCAGCAGAAGAGATATTAGTCAAAGAACCTGCAAAAGATAAAATAAAACAACATAGCCTTTTGTTTATACCCATAATTACTGTGGCAGTTAGCGTTTTTAACTTGGTTTTAATGTCATAAAAAAGGTTTTTGAATGACATTTGAATAAGAGATAATATTAATAGAAGTTCAGCTACCTATTTTGGGATTAGCCATTCCGAAAAATGAAAAAGTTGTCTTCTTTGTGCAGTGTCACTTTTCGACTGTCATCCGTGCTATGGTGTTATGCTCCTAGAAGTTATCAATCTTCTACCAGATATTGCCTGTGCGATACATTCTATTCCTATAATTAGTAGAACTATGGCTACTATGAAATTCAACAAACCAATTCCTACTAATGGAGATGCAAAGACCATTGTTGATATAGCCACTGTTAATATACCTACACCTATCGACAATGACCTTGAGCCTTTTGATACATGTTTGGATGATGCTCCTTCTATAATTCTTGCAATTCCAGCTAACAATAGACCTACACCTAGTAAAACCGCAGCACTTAATCCTATTACTAGGGCACCTAAAATGATGTTTCCTGCACGTGAGGATTTTGATTGAACGGGTGAGAACCCTGTAACTATTCTTTCAATACCTATGACTATCAGAGCAGCGGCAAGTGCTACCGATACAGTAGCGACTCCAACACTAGGATATATTATAACTGAAAGTGCTAGTCCAATGGCAACTACTCCAAGGCCGACTTGTAAAAACCTAAGCCATGATGGAGAGGCCTACTTAACTGTCCTTTTGCTTCCATAAATCTTGCCATCATTGAGATAGATATAAGGAGCGCGCATTGCACTGCATACTGGTCATATAAATAGAAAAGCATTCAAGAATTACTCAATTTCAATCAAGAAGCTGAAATTATCTGCCGCTAAATGTCCATACAGACCAAATCTCTTGATATCCAATCCAATCCAATCCAATCCAATCCAATCCGACGTCACAGCATGAAAAATAATCGTATACGCCAACAATGAAGTAAAAAACACGTTTCAGCCCACTTGGTGATAGTTTCAAGTTAGCAAAAGATATTTTGCTAAATGGTTACTCTCATCTTATGTAACACTTTATCTTATCTGAGATGATAGTAGTTTACCATGATCTTCTATGTTGATTGAGTATTGACTTTTGCATATGCTGTCTTAATAAGAGTTATTCCTATATCATAGGGCATTAAGATAATGATATAATGATTTTCCTTATTATCGCACTAAAACACAGTTGTAGACTCTTTCATAACGCTTTGAATATGCCAGAACTTGTCTTTACTATATCCTTATGACCTGTTGCTTGAACATGTTCCTCAATGCTAGATTGAGTAATGAATGTCTTCTTGCAATCGTTACAGATACGCATTGTTGCTAAGTTATCGTTATGCATATAGGATACCATTTAACCACATATACTACTATGCTATTAAAGTCTCTGTCACCATTCCTTTCGTTACATTGCAGAATTAAATCAATTAATCGATTCATCAAAATGGAGGAGACCTTAGTAAATATGAAAGGTTTTGTCGTTTATATCTAGTAATGCATAAGTAATTGACAATATCTTAAATAAAGAGACATATGAGAAAATTATACGCTATATCTTTACTATTGTCGTCAGTACTTCTTTTGACCTTTGCTACAATAACTATAACATCCTTCACATCACCTTTGAGAACTCCATTACATCCTGTATATGGACAAACTGGAAGTATGGCTACACTACCTAATATAGGAGCAACATATGCAGTCAGCATAATTCCAGGAGCTGCTCAGAGAAGCAGTCTTGTTCACTACTATCCTCCTGCAATTGCAGTTCCTGTTGGTACTACCATAGCTTGGTTTAACAACGACCCAGGACAGCCTCATACAGTCACTAACGGCTTACCAGGATCTCCTGGTTCTGGGAATCTATTTAATTCTGGTATAATGCCAGCTACAGCCAACTCTTTCTTTCAGTATACATTCAATAAAGCAGGCGATTTCACGTATTTTTGTGAAATACATCCATGGAGAGTTGCAATAGTATCTACAAGTGATGCAATAGAAAGAGGAACTCACTTTCAATTATCTTCTGGTACTGGCCCAACGTTGAATCTGACAAAGGATGTCAGAACATTACTGGACTTTACACCATTAACTGTACCATTAGACAAGTCTACGCCAATTACATACAACATAACTATATTGAAAGACAAAACCAACAATGTATTTTCAAAGACATTTACTGTAGCAGGCGATAAACTTCCGCTAGAGTTGATAGCAGGACAAGACATCAATGAAACAAGAGTGTATGGGCCTGATTTTAGCAGTACTGGTGCATACCATGTTGAAGCACCATTCCTTAAAGGTAATGCAGATTACACTATAAGAGCTGCCATTAATGCAATAAACACCAAACAGCCACAGAACCAAATAACAGATGATTTTACTTTACGCACAATCTCTTAACTTTATTTTTCTTGCGATAGGCCATCTGACATAGGAATACTATGTCTAGAACATCACTATCATCATCTTCTTCTTCAAAAACATCAAAATTTGTCATAATTGCTGTTGCAATATATTTAGCCTGGATATCAGCAACCTATTTGTTAGAAGGAAGAATCAATCTTTTGCAAAAACCTAATCCATTAGGAAGATTGCTTTATGCAGTAACTGCAAATATGATCATAGGCATAGTTCTTGCAATTTGTGTGCTAAGGCCATCCATACTACAAGGATTTGTCACAATCAAACAGCTTGGATTTCAATCATCAATAAGAAGAGTTATAATTGCAGTTGTTATTGCTGGTTTGATTGGATTTACACTATTTGTAGTTCAAAAACCGGCGTCTTTAAATGCAATAGTCATATTAAATGTGTTCTCGCAAACTCTACCAGGATCTGTTGCAGAAGTGATGGTATGTTGGATCGTCATAGGAACTGCCTTTGAATCTACGCTTTTAAAACGTAATTTAAAGAAACTAATACCTACCATTTTAGCAGCAGCAATATCTACCATACTCTTTGCAATATATCATTTTGCTCACAGCCCACCTTTTAATCAACCTAGCATGGTGTTGTTCTTAATGTATCCTGGTGTTCTAACTAGCATATTTTACTTTGTAAGCCGGGATATCTATGCAACGCTAGTATTTCACAACTTTCAAGCATTATTTGGTGTTATGAATAATGTAAATATTGATTCATTATTACATCCGATATACCCTGTTATCATAATAGCAGTAGCATCAATAGCAATACTAGTCCTTTGTGATCTATTAGTAATTAGAAAAACTGAAGTAAAACTGGGCTCTGGTTCAGAACCCATTAGAAATCGATAGTAATGAAAAACCATCTAGCAACCTTAATTAGACTTTAACTTTAACCGATACAACTTGATTAAATGTTAATTATTCAAATTCTGCAGGAGCAATCATATACATTGCAGGTCTCCAAGCAATTGTCATAGCAGTAAAACCCTGTTATGCTAACCCAGCTTAGCATAGGAAAAAATTGTATTTGCATAAGAAAAATTGAACTACTGTCACTCAATTAATTAGATCTCTCTAGAATGTACAACTAATACAGGGCAGCTGGATTTCTCCACAATAGTCCTAGATACACTTCCTAATGCTTTGACCTTAGACATGCCACTCAATCCAACATTTCCTAACACTATCAAATCTGTGTTCTCTTTATTAGCGAAATCAATAATGGCATAAGCTACAGGGAATCCATTACTAACAACAACTTGAGTTCTTATGTTCACATTTTTGGTCACATCGGATTCATACTTTTTCTTTTTTTCAGACAACATTTGTAGTGCATTTGATTTCATTGCCTCATGCATTTCTTTGACGTAATCCGAAAAAGAGACTATTCCTCCGGTCTTAAGTGATCGCATTGGCTTCTCAAAACCAAGTGGAACAGGAAGATCTGGGATAACAAACAATATTGTTAGCTGTATTCTAGTATTGTTATTGTCAGTTTTAGAAACTGATTTTATAACGTTGATGGCATGATCTAATGCCTTATCTGCTGGTTTGGAACCATCAATTGGAACTAGGATTCGCTTATACACTAGGAGTTAATCAATCAACACGTAGCATATTATCATTATTACGGTATAGAATCTTGACAATAACAAATAAGAAGAGCAAAACTAGCTAGTCAAGAGAAGAGAAAATTTGGCATTTCCATATAACAAAATCCTTGTGCCATATGATAGTTCTAAACCATCAGAGAACGCTTTGCAACAAGCAATACACATAATGATTCGATTGCATGTAGAAGAGAAAGTGCTACAAATTCAATGCAAGGAGGAGAGGAATGTATTCAAATCATACTATTACATGTAGTAGAGGAAATTCATGTGCGTTTTCCTAACATGTATATTGGTTACAGAATAATTGGTTTTCCATTAGTCAGTTGAATCTAGTGTACACCGCTATCATTTAGTTAAGAACTCAAAATAGCTGAATCTAACAATAGAAGATGTGCTTCGTGTAGTAGCTAAGCATCATCTGTCATTCCACCTGCTTTTTCTATCTCACTCATCCAACAATTATGGCAGAATAAATGATCTTTTTCAGTTACAAAATCCTTGCCACATTTTTTACATTTTTTCAACATAATATTATATACAGCTAATCTTCCGATTGCTTCTTTATAGTCTTGTGTTCTTGCATGTAGTCGACATTTTGCCCCAAGCTGTGTTGGCTTTGCAAATAGGTATATAGTATATGTAGGATTTACTTAAAAGAAGAAATGTATATGTGAGATTTTGTGTTGCGTTTAAAGCTGTTCGTTTTTAATATGATTCTGCGAACTGTTGTGGTTGAATGCTATATCACACTTATTTTAATTTCAAATATTTGCCAATCAGTATTTGCCAATCATCGTTCTATTAATCACACTTATTTTAATTTCAAATATTTGCCAATCAGTATTGCATTAGGGTATAAAACCTGTTCTTCAGTCTTAGTGTGTAACTTGAGTTTTTCTGCAAACGCTACAAGGTCAGTCTTATTTTCTACCTTTGCTATTTCAATTAGATTGTTTAGTGTAGCTACAATTTCGTTATGCTCTTCAGTCATATGAGAAAGATCTGAGTTTAACTTGTCTGTCATAACAATAATATTATTTTTTATGTCTTGCGTAATTCTACTATTTTTTTCTTCTTCTCTTCCTCTACTTCCCATTTGTTCATGTTCTTCTGTTACTAAAGAAGATAGTAATCCTAGTGGTGGTAATGCATACTCTTCTTCCTTTTTAAAATGTAGATGCAAAATATCTGCAACAGCTTTTGCTGCTTCACCTACCTTCCCACCCATCTTAATACCTTTGTAGAGTTGCTGATGAAGTTCTTCATGTTCAACTTCCAAGGATTCTGGGATCTTTAATTCCATGTATTCTGGCTATATGGGAGAATGATATATAATCTAACAATAAGTATCATAATCTAGATCTATTGATAAGAGTTCAAAGAATATATGAT
>JBKPMK010000536.1:0-2061 GCA_046732115.1 Thermoproteota archaeon | reverse complement strand
GGTATCGTAATACTTTCTAGTTCTGATAAAATAAATGCCGATTTTCAAACTGCTGGTTTGTACAGGAATAACAATATCTCTTCTTTAGTATGGGATTTACTCAAAGGATAAATGTTAGTCCAAACAAAACCGACGAGCACCTATTCCTTCATTCTTTTTAAAACCTAAAATAAATTATGGGAAACATACAAGGTTTTTTACCAATGTTTCCATTAGCTCCAGATGCTATCCATAACTCTACGATGATGGGGGATGGGAGCTGCTGACAAAAAAAAACCAAGAATAGGGAACTTAGGGCAACGCTTGTTGCAAGTATTGCAAGTATTGTTAAATAAACTACTACAGGTTTTTGTAAATTATTTGATTTTTGTATTCCTTCTTCTATTATTTCTGTCTGCCTCTTTTTTTCCTTGTCCTCCTGCTTCCCTTGGAGATGATAGCGCAGAGTACTTTGCAATCGCTATAACTAACATTGCACTCAGAAATATTCTTCCAGCAAACCATGTCTGAGGAATAAAGTATTTTAAGAACATGGGATCGCTTATCGAAATATAAGATACTGTTACATGTAGCAAATCTATAAGAGCACTGGTAAGGAACCCTATCCCTATAAACAGACTGAATTTATCATTTAATGTCCTAGCTCTTGCTATGTAATAGAATGCCAATACTGCAGCAAGTATTACTGCAAATAACTCTATGTAGAAATGGTGAAGTTCAGACGCTACCCAGGTATTAGGATTGATAGATAATATTGCTATTATTGAAAGAGGAATTGAAGGTACAAGTGTATATTTAATTAATATTTCATATTTAGAGCATAATAGCGATTTAGGTTTATTAAATAGTAGCGATGATGACTCCATAGTCAGCTTCCTCCCTGCTTATTTTCTGCATCTGATTTTGCTTTTATCGATCGATCGATAGATCTATTTATTATTGGAATAGTAAAACAGAAGCTACTCCTCTTGTTCTTTTGCCAAAAACATCATTATTATTCTCTGCCCATATTTTGCCACCATGAGCTTCTACAATATTCTTGGAGATAAACAGGCCTAATCCTGTACCAGAATCAGAGTTAGTGGTGAATTTTGAGAATAACTTTAGAAATATTTCAGGATCTATGCCTCTGCCAGTGTCTTCTACTCTGACAACAACAGAGTTATTGTCTTTATTGTGTACTATGATAGTTATGGTCTTGTCTTCTTCATCTTCTCCTAAATCTACGTTAGTGAATTTAATGGCATTATTTAGTAGGTTTGAAATAACCTGTGCTATCCTTCCTGGGTCTGCTTCCACAAAAATAAGGTCTTCATTACCATCATAACCTTTGCCATAACCGTTAGTATATAATAACTTGACATTTCCGATAGCTTTGCCATTGCCTTGGTTGTTATCTTTATCCTTTTCTAGTTGATTTCTATAGTCTTTTAGGATATTTACTATCAAAACAGTCAGATTAAATCGCTCTTTATTTAGCCTAAGTGAATGGTTTTCGATTTGTGCAAGGTTCAGAATATTCCACAGCAATTCAAAGAAAGATCTTGACGAATATACTCCAACCTTGCTGTTTGAATACTCTACAAACCTTATTGCACTTGAGAATTCTTCGGCTTTGGGTTCTTTGATGCCAAATCTGAGAAACTTTGTATTATCTACTACCATTAGACCTGAATGGGAGCTACCGCCATTGAGAATCTTAATATCGGGTGCTCTCTCACAAATTTGCTCTACAATTTGTGAATTCTCCTCTGTTATAGGAGAGATTATCTTTACTAACGCTCCTTTACTCTTTGAGGCATTAATTAAAGAATCTAAAACTCCTAGCCTATCGGCTCTGAGTATAGCTTTACTATTAGCAAAAAGTACCAGAGCTTCTTTCTCCACTGATCTCGCTAGATCAACATAAATGTCAGTTGCTCTTTTATTATCCGAAATGACTTCAAGGAATTCTGATTCTATGCCATTTTCTATTTCGCTTATCCTTTGCTGAGCAGGTATAGCTCTGTCCCAAAAACTATCAAAGATATATTGCTGTTGTTCTATGATTTCTTTTAAATT
>JBKPMK010000535.1:0-8444 GCA_046732115.1 Thermoproteota archaeon | reverse complement strand
ATAAGTAACTGCTTACAGCAACATGAATACTTAAGAGAGACCATCATAGCGACTTACAAACAATGTGCTTCATGTAAGACTAGGACACAATTTACTTGTGTAAAGTGCGGATACTGTTACAGCTGTCATTGGAAGTTGGAGAGGGTTGAATCGGAGACCTAATTCTGCAATTTTAAACAAATATTCCCAACCTGCTACAAGAGTAATAGGACAACCATCAGTGGGGCAGCAAATAATGGTCATGGATGTATACGGTCGACAAATAGAGCCAATATGTAGCTATCGCACATGTAACCTAATTTTTCAACACACGGTCATAGTCGTAAATGCAAATGTAGCCATCCTCTCAATTATGCTGCAGGAATATCACTGTAGTCAAAAATATAGACTTTAATATGTAATGAGGTTTGGCTCATACTCTGGTAACTGAAGACCTCAATGGAAAATCCTTATATCTATCAATTCAAAGCTTAGCATTATCTAAATGAAATATAGTGAGAAGATAGCTTTTGTAACTCTTGAAATACTATTGGCACTTTGAGCAAATGTAATTGGATGGGAGTCAACTTATCTTTTTGTCGCCATATAGCCAGCCTTCAAAGCAGCACAGAGATTGATTATAATAGGCCAATTTCGTATAAAAATTAAAGTCAAAGAATTGTATAAAACCAATCCTAAACAAGTCATAATTGCTGGCGGAGGTTATGCTGGCATTCAAGCCGCTCTTACATTGGAGCATCTACTTAAAGGGTCTGATACAGAGATTTCATTAATAGATAAAAACGCATACCATACTTTACTTCCGAGTTTGCCGGAAATAGTATCAAACCGTGGATTTTCAATCATTGACTATGAGGATATCATACAAGATAAGAGAATAGAGTTTATTCAAGCAACCATAACTAATATTGATCTAAGTAAGAAGTTAGTTGATATTGCTGATCTGCAAAATAATCATTCCTCATTAAAATATGATTTCCTAGCCGTTTCTTTAGGTAGTCAACCTTTTTTACCTAATATTGAAGGATTAAAGGAGCATGCATTCCTATTCAACACAATACAAGATGCACAAAGAATAGCTGAAAGGATTTTAGATCCAAATCTAAATGGCAACATAGTCATAGCAGGAGGAGGCGCAACAGGAGTGGAGCTCGCTGGAGAAATTGCATCTATGGTAAATACGCGACAACAAAAATATAATGCTAAATCAAGTGATGTTAAAATCATGTTGGTATCTCCACATATATTATCTGGTTTTCCAGACTCTGCTGTAAGGTGGATAAAAGGATACCTTGTAAGTTTAGGAGTTAAGCTACTTATATGTTCTGAATGCTACGTGTCAGAAGTCAAACCAAACATGATCTATCTTGAAAATGGAACTCAAGTTACACATACAATGTTTGTCTGGACAGGTGGAGTATCTGCATCTTTCCTCTTAAAGAAGACGGGATTGAAGATTGGTGAAAAAGAACGAGTTGTTGTCAATAAATATCTGCAGGCTGAGGGAATGCGGGATGTTTTTGTGGTTGGAGATGCAGCTTTAGTACTTGATAGTAAGGGCAAGGCGTTACCAACAAACGCGTACTTTGCTGAACAACATGGCCGAATAGCAGCACAAAATATCTATGCTTTATTGAAAGGAGAAATAAAAGATTTACAGGAATATAGACCTGAAATAGCCGGATCCACTTTTGCTATTTCAATAGGAAAAGACTTTGCTGTCTCAAGGGTAGGAGGATTAGATCTTTTTGGTTATTCTGCCAGTAAACTTAAGAAGTTCATCAAAATGAAATATTTAAAAGATATAGCCGGTTCTTCTTTAGCAGCAAAGGAATTTTATAAATTTTAGCTTCTCAAACAAGGCTAATTGCAGTAACGGAATTAGAACTAAATGCCCATTATATGATGGTTCATTATGCAAACATTGACGATGTCTTGTTATGCTGCTATATTTAGAGATGGTAATAATAATATCAAGGATAGCAACAGTACTATAAAATTAGCTAGCAGAATGACACTTTATGAACTTGATAGGGAGAAAAGTAAGATGGAGAAAGTTTCATATTAACTGCTGCCACCCCTAGCATCATTCGTTTCTTGCTCTTGTAATTTTCTCAACTCATTTAACAAGAATTGTTTGTACTTCTTTTTCTCCTCCTCAGTCATTTTGTCAAGATTTGAGCTTAATGTTGATCCAATAGTAGATATTCTATCAATGAGGTCCATTGTCATGAACTTTCCTACATTACCTATTCTGGACATTACATCTAGCTGTTTTTCAAAGATATTGTTAACAGACTGAAGATCTGCAGTCATCTCTAATCCCTTGTGAGTAATTTTATATCGTCCGTTCTCTAATTCATCTATCAAACCTTCATCAAGTAATCTGCCAAGCATTGGATAGATTAGTCCTGGTGAAGGTCTCCATTTACCTTGGCTTTGTACGATAGCGTTATCGATAATTTCTTTGCCTGTCATTGGCTGTTCAGTCAATAAATCCAATATGTAACGTCTAGAAAAACCTCTTGGAATTGAACTTCCAACTTTAGATAACCAATATGATATTGTACTCATATCACTAGTAATATCGCTAGCGACTTATTAAGGTATCTGTGGGTCGAGTTCTGGAATAGGAGGATTCAACTCTTAAGAGATATTAAATCATGTATTTCTTGTGTATCGACGTACATGAGTAAAACTGTATTGGTACCCCTTGTACAATTCCATTCCAATTCCAAATGACTGACAAACTGATGATATTGAAGAAATGCATGAAGAGGAAGAATTAAAGTTCAAAGACAAACTAGAACTAAGAGGCTACGATGAAAGACTGAATTATGTACTGTCTAGGCATTATAATGAAGTATTAGTCTCTATGTCTCCTGGAATCATGTGACGCCCCCATACCTGTTAAAGTACCAGTATAGTCACCTGTAATCTCTTCCACAAACTCAAATTCATCTAACCGTTTGAGAATATCAAGTGTCAGTCTCATATTTGTCACATAATAAGTACCTTTATCCTATATTGCTGGGACAAAGCCTGTAGTTTCGATTATATGATGTTTACACCATTCTGAATTAGTATCTGGCTTGGTAAAGACTTCTACCATATAAAATGGCGCACGTTAGGATTTGTGTTCTTCGCGTAATAAAAGATCATTAAGAAGTACTGGGTCTACTTTTGGAAGATATGTGCTATAAAGTGATTCTAGCCCACGAAAGACATTTCTTAATTCTTGTAATTCAGAGGTCATTGTCAGTATACTCGGCCTCCCCGTGTTTCCAGAGGCGCAGTCAATACAGTCTTTATCTCTTTGAATATGCAAGGTCTTATCCCACTGCTCTTTTTAATTTTGCATGCAGTAAAATGCCATGCTACCTCTAGCGATAGATATGTAACGGCGAATCCAACAATTACATAAAGAAGGTTTTCAATCATTCCATTTGTATAAATAGAATGTTGTTAATTAATATCAGTAAAAATTGCTTGTTATTAATCATAATGGTATTTTACTTTTTATCAGCAATCCTAAGATATGTAATGGAAGAACCCATAATGTCGAGTAATCATAACATATGCGTATAGGTCATTTCGAAGAGAAGAATACACAGTAAATTGCGTGTGATTCAAAAACTTAGTGGTTGGTTGACACTTGGATCATAGCAAGATATCAATTACTGTACACTACCGCCTGGAAGTCTATCAAGTGATTTGGCTTTATAATTTATCTATACGTTCATGTACTTTCTCGCATGCATATTAAATACATGTGTTTTGAATACGAAAGAAAAAGATGATGTATTCAATAGCTTGTTAATTTCTAAGACGACATGCTGAGTACAATAGTAATACTCGTCAAACATAAATAATTACAGAAAATGTTCAAAATAACAAAATTCAAAGTTTGTGTCATAGGGATGGTCGTAGGAGTAGGACTCATAAGTCTTCTTCCATTTATGGGTCTTACATGCAGATGGTGTACTGGTACTGGTTAGTGACTGAAAACAGATATTATCAGTAAATCCTGCTGTTTAATCTCATGAATGCATCGCCTTGAAACGAGGATTGTTATTTATCATAATCAATTTCTACAAAATCCATCATATTATGAGATCAACCTATGAATTAGACTTGTATTATAGGAGTTAATAAAAAGAATAAGCCTGACCATCGTATTCACAATCTCGGTTGTGTTTCTGGGAGCTAGTCTCGCCGCAGGACTGTCATCATATTACTACTTTAGCGGCGATATATACAAACAAGCAGATTGTCTAGGTAAAGTACTTGAATTTGCTCAAGTCTCTAGCCCTCATTTCTACTATCTTTGATCTACGCCACTCTAATTGTTCAGATTTTGTGCTCAAATTTCAGAAATTTCCTTCGTAAGTATTAGGGTATCCAGATTTTTAGCTTTATCGGATACGATTATTAAAATGGATGACGATGACAAAGTACCCCATGATACTAGAAACTACTAATGTAGCAAAATTCAAAAATAGAACCCCTAAAGCATTACGACCTCTGGCTTTTTTTGGAAGCCAAGAAAGGTCATGGTCAAGAATTAATGAACATTTTACTTACGCTGGTAAAACCTACTCTTGAAGAAGATGGGAATATAGCCTATGTACCTCGTTTTTCGTTTGATAATCCTGACGAGATACTATTTGATGAATTGTGGAGTGACAAAGAAGCAATAGATAACCATTTGAGACAACCATACATGAAAGATCTTTGCCAAAGATACAGCATCTATTAGCCAAGCCACTTGTACTGAAAACATATTCTGAAGTTAAAGTTAGTAATGAATGATGCCAAAGCCGGTAAATTAAGATCTGACTCAAATGAAACTTGACATGCAAAGGGTAATAAGCAGGAATGTCTATAGTATACATATCTGTGTGCGAATAGGGTACGAAGTAGGTTTAGGCCTACGAAATATCCTTAATAGTACACAGAAAAACCTTGTAGAGTAGATGAGAGGAACTTTACTTCTGAATAAGGAGTGAAGGGATCTTGCCGAGTCTACAGGGATTTCAAATTATACCTATTGTTGTTCCAATACTATTTACGAAGTATCATCGCCGATTCTAATGGTACTTTTCTGTGGATCGATATTAAACTTTGAATCTAATTCTTTCTTCTTTTGTGGTAGCTCTTTCTTTATATTCTCAAGATCTATCCCAGTAAAATCAAATGTCAACTTCGTATCAGGAGAACCTTGCGCACTACATATTACTTTTATTGTTGTAGCCATACGGTAAGAATGTAAAAATGTTAATTTATTTGATTGTCTTCCCAATCAGAACGGCATCACAGATGTGACGGATGGAGATTGGTTGTCAAATTGATTGTTGTGACCATTAGGCATTTTAGTAATGTGTTTCTGTATAGGCTGGCTCATCGGCTGCTGCTGATGTTGTTGTTGTTGTTGTTGTTGTTGTGATTGTAAATGTCCCGTAGTCTGAGATTGGGATTGAGAATGCTGAACTGGCGGTAAGAATGGAACAGCAGCACAGATATATGATCTTACTCGTTCTGCTGCAGCCCTTCGTGTTATCAGCGTTGTATCAGACTATAATAAGAAAGGTCAATTGGAACACGAATTGTTTGAGATGAGTCTTCAGAAATATGCTATTAATGAATTCTTATCGTCATAGCCAAGAGATAAGAGCTCTAGCAAGCCTACGTAGTAATGGCATAGCAGAAGACCGATTGATACAGCTGAATAACATTCTAGAGAACAATGGATACGAGTTAGCAGCTAGTACAACGTAAACACAAGCTGCCTCGACTTCGGAATTTCGGGGGGAAGCATTGAACCACCAACCTAGTTGCATCGCGGCATATAAATTCAGGTCGTTATAAAAATAACTGTTTGAATCCTCGTACCAGATTTGGCGAAACTACCTTTGGCAATTGTGTCACATTTATGGTTGATGGAGAGGAAAACTTTAGATTAAAATATCAAAAGATGAGTGAAGCAAAAAGCTCGATATATATAGCAAATTATGATTTGGATCCAAACTTACGGCTAATAAGAGAAGATATAATACCATCGTCTTTTCAAATACACGGTTTAATTTCATCTCCATGCAGATCAGAATCATTAGCAGCTAACATAGATAATTCTGCTAGTGGCAGTAGTGATGCTTTGCATGATGATGGCGACTATACTCTCCGAAACCTTTTGATACAAAAAGCGAAACAAAAAGTCGATATTAAAATCCTTGTATGGGAGCCAAGAGGCATAGTCAAAAATTTGCCAAATTCAAAAAAGAGAGGACTGGAGGAAAGGCGCAAAAAGATCGAAGGTATACGAGAAGCTGCAAAGCGTTTTGGCATTGAAGACTATATAACTATACGTCTTGACAGTAAAGCACCTACTGTTACCTCAGGTTTCCACGAAAAAATTATGATAATAGACAATCAAATAGCATTTTGTGGAGGACAGGATCTATCACTGGGTAAGTGGGATACAAGCGACCATGAATTCGATAACCAATCAAGAGATCCTGGTGGTGAACCTTGGCATGATATTCACGCAATGGTTAAAGGTCCTATAGTATGGGACCTAATTTACCATTTCAATCAAAGATGGATTTACTCCATTTGGAAAGATATTAGACAAGTAAAGAAAATAGTCAAACCTAGCTCAATAGGCTCCTATCTGTTTTCTACTTATCCTTCCACAGCACTGTCATTTACAGGTAAGGGAAATACGGAGGTAACCGCTCTAAGGACATGGAAACAGCTAAGTGAAAATGGCCAGGGTCTTGACTACGATAGCAACAGCATACAGGGTAGTGACAGTGTATGCGCATGGTATGATACCATGTTTAGTAAGGCAAAAGAGAGTATATATATAGAAGATCAGTTCCTTTTTCAAGACAAAACAATAACTCGTATCCTTGTTAATCGGCTTAAAGAGCAAAAAGACCTAAAGATAATCACGGTCGGTCCAATGGAACCAAATCTTCCAGGATTTGTTTTTGGTATCATATCAAAAGAAAGTATTAACCATATCAATGGTAATTTAGCAGCTTTACGAAAAGCTGGCCAGAATAGGGTTAGAACATATTCTTTGATATCTCAACACAATATGTTCGAAGATAGAAGAAAACAGATCTATATCCATTCAAAGCTCATGATAGTTGACGACAAATGGATTACGGTTGGATCTGCAAATACAGACAGAGATGGGCTAGAATACTCGACGGAATTTGATTTAGGTATTGTTTCTTCTGATCTTTCGCCGCGACTTAGAGTAAAATTGTGGTGTGAACATTTGAAGACTAACGATATGGATTCTTCTTCTTCTGAACATAATTTGTATAATTTTGAAGAAGGTTTCAAAGCTTGGGAGCAATTGGCTGAAGAGAATGGAAAGAAGGTTAAAAGACACGAATCCATACATGGGCATGTTTATTATTATAATTTTGAAGAAATGAATTATCCTCCGCCTTATCCACAAGCAAAAGGCGGAAACAAATTTAGATTATTTTAGGTACATAATCGCTATCCCTAACAAAATTTTGTTGTTAATTAGAATCTTATTTTTTGTATAACAGATTTTCGAAAGAGTTCTTCTTTCACGATATTCATGTAATCTATCCTCGTCTTCTTCTTTTGATATGTCGGGAGCAGTAGATAGCTGTTAAAAGATCAAGAAATACACAAAAATATCAAATCCATCTTTGACAAATATCAAAGCCATTTATCCGGGAGAAGAAGGGAAAATCCAAAATTTCTAGCAGTATATTACTATCTTCCAAAAGCAGCTGCTGCTTCTGATGCATAACCAACAAATGCAATTCCTAATCCACCTACCATCATAGCAGATAATGTGGCTATAATTCCTTCAAATTATCTTGAAATTATTAGAGCAGAGTTATTTTCCTCTATAACTTCTCACATGTGAGTTAAAACAATAACCACAATAATCATTAGTAGATGCTCTGTTATGGCATATACATTCACATCTACTACCAAATCCTGATGAAAATCTTTTTCTCATATCTTATCCTACATGTCATAACATTATGATGACTACTAATGATAATAAACAAAAGGTTGAAGAAAAAATAGGTGAAGCTCTTGGTTTGGAAATGGCTGCTCAAAAAGCAGTAGAAGAGCTTGGTTCAAAAGGGCTGTTAGATAAAGGAGGAATGAAAGCTAAACTCGAGAAAATGAGAAAACAAGCCAATAATCATCAAAAAGATCTTGAGGAATTAATGCTATCGACATCACAAGGATTAGATTCTATCAATATCCAAAAGGTAGCAAATGAAACTGCACAAAAAGTCTCTGAGATGATGAAGATATATCTTGGTGAAAGCCATGATTCTTCCGAAGCAATAGAATTTCTTTGCTTGGCCGAAGGAGGAGAAGTAACACATTATGAAGTTCTAGGTGCCATGACAAAGCTAGTCAAAGACAGAAAA
>JBKPMK010000534.1:0-8362 GCA_046732115.1 Thermoproteota archaeon | reverse complement strand
TACAATTTGAAGGTGCTTTGGATAATAGGCCTGTAGAAGAAGTTGAGAAAGAAAAAGCACTAGATATTCCAAAGAAGGGCATAGAGCATTACAAAAGAAAAGCAAAAGATAAAACAATCGATATGCTGCTCAATTATATATTCCGTGAAGGTAAATAGCTTTAGTAGTATCTAATTGGCGGATCGCTAAGATTTAATATCCATCATGCTCGGCTATTGTATAGTGCGGTCATCGTCTAGTTTGGTTAGGACACTGGCCTTCCATGCATTTATATAGAAAGCGAGGTCAGCCCGTAACCCGGGACTTGTCTTGCAATAAGAGATGAGCGGGAATTCAAATCCCGGTGACCGCACTATATATACGAATTCATATACAACTGCAACTTGTATTGTATTAACAATGACAACTGCCATTGTATATATCGATGCTATTTTCCAGAAGAATAGTGGGATAAATAAGGAGGAATCAAAAAATAACAATGTCAATCAAAATTTCAACCTTATTAAGTAAAGTCGATTCCCTTTCTAACCATCAAAACAGATCGTAATTATAGATTTTCATAGATATATGCAGTATAAGGGCTCTTCTGAGAATCATCAAATTAATAACCTTAAAGTGATTATCGATTTTGCTAAATTACTTGGATCTGAACCAATAAAGCTCCATAGGAATACTATTATGATTTACGAGACAACTATAGACCAACCGACGATATAGAAAGAGCAGCACGTTTTATTGCACTTAATAGAACTTGCTTCAATGGTCTCTACAGAGTAATAGGAATGGTTCGTTTAATGTTCCATGGGGTAAATACAAAAATCCATCTATTTGTGACAGTGATAATTTGCGAAATGCGAGTTATCTTCTTCGTAATTGTAACGTAACAATAAAAGCTGCTGACTACAAAGAAATCTGCTTCAAAATGCAAGAGAAGAAGATTTCGTATACCTTGATCCACCATACAGTCCTGTAAGTGCAACAGCATATTTTACAAGCTATACAACGAATGGTTTTTCTTATAAGGACCAAGAAAAGCTTAGAAATATTCAAACAATTAGATGAAAAGAAGTGTAGTCATGCTAACTAATTCCAACACACCTTTAGTTAGAGAACTTTATGCCGCATTTGCCACTCAAAAAGAGCGATTAATTGTAAGGCAGCAAAAAGAGGAGGTCATAGAGAATTAGTTATTCGTAACTACTCCTAGGCTTCTACTGCACTAGCTTGTAAGCTACAAGTTTGTTATCCTGCATAAGAGGAATTATAATCGTAGTTTGGTCTAGTATAGACCCTAGGTCAGCGGTACCCTTTGTGTGCAAATCTATCAAAGTTACATAACCTGTTCCATTTGCATTAACAACATATACCTTTCCTGCAGGATTATCAGTAACGTAGTAGCGTGTTTCAGTAGCATCAGATACTATTCCATCAAGACCACCAAAAGGAGATGTAGTTCCTTCCTTTCCTAAACTGCTTATTGTCTTATTTTTCAAATCAACAACCTCGATACCTCCTCCAGGCTTACTTAAAGGTCCCAAAGAAACAACAATTAATTTATTTTTGTTATTGTCCACAAGCAAACCATTGGGACCGTTTAATTGTAGACTTTGTAACCATACTTGTAAAGTACTATTTCCAATATTACCATCTAGCTTGTAAATAGTATTAGTACCAGTATCTGATACATAGATATTTCCTTGATTATCTGCTACAACATCATTAAGAAAAGCACTTCCTGGCGCATTGAAGCGCTTGATTATTTTTCCACTAGCAATATCTATCTCTACTAGGTTTGTGATATCTGAAACATATAATTTACTACCGTCATTTGAAATTGCTATACCCTTTGGTGCATTCAGTGCTGTTACCCAATTTAATTCAATTATGCTCCCATTAGAAGGCGAAACTTTAGAAATGAATCCATTCTGATCTTTTTGATCTGGTCTTCCATTTACATTTGAAACGAACAAGATATTTTGTTTGGGTGTATAAGCTACTGATTCTGGATTCTTCAAGTTGGCAGGTGTTTCCCACAATTTGTTAACCTTTGGCTGGTCTGTTTGTTGCTGCTGTTGTAGTTGCTGCTCTTGCGCTTGCACTTGATTATTGTTATTGGTGGTAGTCAAATTATTGCTGATTCCGCTGAATAACACTATTCCAGATATCATCATTATGAGCAAAACGGTTGTAACTGATGATTTCTGTGAAAACCACGTATTTGGAATCATAATCTGAACATTGTAGTATACGATTAATAAATCTAGCCCATCTCTTTCAGTAATTCGTTATTATATATACCTGCAAACCCATAGCGCAGCATACGTGTTTGAGTATAATAAAATCTACATGAGATAGCAAACACAGAATCTCCAAAATATGCAGAGCCTTAGAGATAGTGGTTTGTTAGAATAGTTCTTTGCATAACAAAAATTCCAGATTGAGTAAATGAGCAAAAGAAGACTATGACCATATCAATATCAGAAATCTCAGAATCAATCTCTTTATAACTAACACAATACAGGAACGATGATGTTGGTTCAGATTCAAGAACAGAAACATAAGCAAAACTTTCAGATATACTCAAAAGTGCCACAGAAGAACAATGTTTTGGACATTTCATGAAAATTTCTGAAAGTACAAACTATCAAACTACATCAATAGCAAAATCCACAGCGAAGGTGTGTATTAATGGCTTGATTATATCAAAAGCGGGAATTGAAGATGTGTCCACTCACCATCATGCTTCATTAAGGAAATGGGATCATAACTTGAAACGTTAGGACTTTAATAGGAGAGTCTATTTTTGATAAATATCAAATACTCTGCCATTAGTTTTGGTAGTCAGGTCGGTATGAGTCAGTTTTTTCCCTGTGTATTGGGCACTAAATATTGAGCCAAATTTGATCATGATGATAGCGCCAACACTATTATCATGATTTAATTTCTCCCATAGGTCAAAAAAGATATCTTTGAACTTCTACTGCTTTCCGTATTTATTTTACTTATATATGTTGACCATAACGGTGCAGAAGATGATGGTGAGTAGTAATAATACTGTCCTGCTACCCATATGCTATTTGGTTCTGATGGACCCATCACTGCTGAAAAGTAATCTCCATACCTAGTAGATAATGAATTTGCAGTTCCATTCTTTAGAAATTGAAAATACTTTAATGAGTTGAAAATAGTATTATTGTTTTTGACTACCCCGGAGGCAATTAATAGGCTTGGATAAGTGTCAGGAGAAGAAAAACCAACGATAATTCCTATTTTATTTCCAGATTTATCTATTGATAACGCTGGATAGTATAGTGAAGCACCTATATGACCAATATTAAAGTCTAGTAATACTTTAGAAATGTTTGTATCAAATTCGATTATACGAATACAAGATCTACTTTGAGTGTCACCATTAATGAAACATCCAACATTTAATACAAGCCAAAGCTTTCCTTTATACCAAATTGGACTTTGCACCCTAGCATCTCCTGTATGTACAAAGAATTCTGGATGTCTTTCCTTAACTGTAGTGAAGAATTCTTGTTCTCCACTATTATTATCATTATTGCTATTGTTATAGATTGTAGAAAACGTTATTGGTTGAATACCATCAGGGGATATGCTGGTGATATGTATGTTACCAGAAATGTTTTTACTAATATGCAAATTTGATAGCTGACCATCGATAGTCAAAATTTGTATTTTATCGTGGTTAAAATCATCAGTTGTGACTAAAAATATGGCTGTTGTAGGTGATAAATTCAAGGCAGGCCGCAACGAAAAGTATTTTGTATCAGGAACTGATTGCATAGATTTAATATGTGCTAATTGTTGTTCAGCGAGCAAATCATTTTTATCTGCAATAACGAATTGAACTCCTCTGAATTTTGGCGATGATATTATATCATCATTATTATTATTTGACCAATCACAATTGTTACTCCATGTGTTAACACCAATTGCTAGCTTATCATCACTTACTGCAATGAAGGGTTGATCCGAACAGTTATTTGGCAAACTTTCAAATGGAAAATTATATGTTCTCCAAACTCCTGTAGGATCGCTAGTTTTAGATACAGCAATGCGTATACTATGCGTAGTTACATCTGAAATTGATGCAAACCATCTTCTATTGTCATTATTACTATTATTACCATTGTTGTGGCTATTTGATTGAGTGTCATTTGTAGCACTGTCAAATAACAAGACAGGATCAGTAATACTATGACTATCAGATGATTCTCTTGATGGAAGATTAAACAGAAATTCTAATCCAAACCTCTTTATCAGGTTGCCTGTTTTAGTATATATTGCTGCTTCAGAATTTACAGTTTCCATTACATATTTAGAACTAACAGCCAATTGTATATCAGGAGGGATGCAACAAACTTGTGATAATCCTTCAAAGCGTGTGTTGATAATAGTAGAAGAAGACTTGTTGGCACCCTGAATTCCAATAACATTGGCAGTAGGTATACTGGTAGTTCTTACTAATTCACCTTGCTTCTTTGCATTAATGTATGCTGTGTAATTTCTGGTAAGATAGTGTTCATTTGGATCTGTAATTACAGCAGGTTTTGATGATGTAAGATTCGGAAAGTTATTTACATTAAGTCCATCGGTGAATGATACAGAGTTAGTAATATTACGCAATGTTAATGAATTGTCATTATTATGATCAAAAGAGCCAATTGCTGACTCAGAACTATTTGGAACGTCAATATTGTTACTCTTTTTGTAAGATGGATAAGCTGCTGTAAACCAAAAATTAGTAAATAGCGTTGCAAACAAAATAACTAGCGCTACAAGAATTCCTTGCAAGTTGAGCAGCGTATTATGCGTCAATATTATGTTTTTATTTACACTATGTGCCATTTATGCCTTAAAATGGTGATATATTCTTCTTTCTTACTTATTGGATATCATTGATGAGTACGTTCCACCGTATATGATATCCTCTATCATTTCAGAATTTAGAAAGTCATGTGGAAAACCCAATTCTATTTTACTTATTTCATTTAATCTTTGCGCCTGGTCATCTGACAGTACGAAGTCCAGACAAGCTAGGTTATCTTTTATCTGAGACTCTCTCCTTGAGCCAATAATCGGTATTATTATATTTTTTTGTCTTGATATCCTGTTTTGTTGTCTAATCCCAGTTTAAAACAATTTGTGCAGTGCTGCATCCTATCTCTTTAGCTAAATTGCTAACTTGAGCAATCAGAATATTCCTACCGGTAAGGGATATATTTGCTAAAGTATTTTGAATGTCTAATCTATTACTTTCATTGGTTTCTTTGTGCTACATCCATAGTTGTTGATGATGGCGACCATGTTAAGCCAGATATTTATTACATATTATATTTTTTTATTTTTTCCTCTGCTTCCTATCAATTGAATCAGGACTTTTAACCAAGCCAACTATCTGATTTTTTGTTTAAAGAGAAATTCACACATTATCACTGAATTAGAAATACGACACCTATACTAGTTGTGACCTCTTCCTGTCCTGACATAATAGGAGTTGGTCTGGCTTCTGTTGCTGCTAGTGATTGCTTTGCAAATGGGATAGGACTAGGAGGAGGTTGAATTGCAAGCTCATTTAGGCTAATTGACCTTATTCCTACTACTTTCACCCCAGCTGCAGAAGCAACAATATCAGCTTTTGTCATTGCGTCTTGCATGGCTTGCTTTATGAGATTAGTTTTAGTTTCTTGTAACATTCTGTCAGATAACGCAAAATCAATTCTGTCTACAGTATTTGCCCCTGCAGCTATAGCAGTATCAATCCATTTTGATGTATTATTGATGTTTGTGCTTTGTATTTGTATTGTGTTAGATACTGTAAACCCCGTTACTTTGCTTGCACTAGAAGATTGTTGTGAATAATTATAGTTTGGAGTTATACTAAACGATGACGTACTTGTTTCATTATCTATAACACCGGCAGCTTTTAATGCATCAATTACTTGGTTCATCATTTTTGAATTTGCAACTAATGCCATGTCTGCGGTCTTGTTGGTTGTTTCGACTCCTAACAATACCGTTACTTTGTCAGGTTTTACTGGAGTAGTAGCAGTACCTGAAAGTGATAGAGCATTAGTAGCATTAGTCATCTTAACATTCTGGATTGGGTTTAAGCCCTGACCAAAAGCAGTATTATTACTTGAAAAAAACATACAAGCAAACGATCCAGAAAGTGACAAAGTCAATCCTATCAAGGTGAATTTTAGTAAAATGCTATTGTTGTTCAAAGGCATAATATGCAATATACGTTGAGCACTATGAAATAACTGTTACTCACAACAGCCATATTCTAGTTTAACGAGCCAAAGCAAAGATGTATGTATCTTTTCTCTTTAATCTTCTGTTGTATGTTTGTTTGATAATGCTCTTAATTTGAGATATCTATATTCCGACTAAATTACTAGTCACTCCGTCAAATAGATCGCATCAGTACATACAAAATTCTTCTAATTTAGCTCTGTTAATTGAGCCTTTAAATCTTTAAATCTATTTCTTAATGTTACCTCTGTTATTCCAGCTGCATTGGAGATGTCTTTTTGAGTTATATTTTCATCAGTTTTTATACATGATATATAAAGAACAGTTGCTGCTACCCCCATTGGATCTTTACCAGCAGATATTTCATTTTCTGTGACTTTTTGCATTATATTAATTGCATGACGTTTTGTCTTTTCAGATAAGTTGGTGTTGTTTGCAAGCTTGGCAATGCACTTGACTAGATCGGGATTTGGAACTTTATAATCAAGTTCAAGTATTAATTGCCTATATGTTCTTGCAAGATCCTTTCGCTTTACATTGCTACAGCTAGCAATATCCTTCATTGTTTTTGGGACTCCTAGTTCTCTATATGCAATATAGAGTGCAGCCGCAAGTACTGCAGGTATACTTCTTCCACGCACAAACCCTCTTTCTTGAGCCTTTCTGTAGATGTAGGCCAATTTCTCAACTACTGCATCTGGTAGTCCAAGTTTGTCTTTTAATCCATCAAGAAGCTTAAAAGCTGTCCTCAGATTTCTGTCTGATGGAGTGTTCAATTGTACTCTAAAATCCCACATCCTTAACCTTTGCATTGTAGAAGTGATTGATGGATCTATTTTCTGTCCACTAGCATCTCTATTATCCCTGCCTATAATAGTAGCAAGTCCCATATCATGACGTGCTAATGAAGTTGGTGCTCCTGTCCTGGCTCTTGTCCCATCTATTTGTCCATCAGTAAACACACGTCGTCCTGAATGATTTGTATCTTCAACTTTATCAACTAGAACCATACCACAGTTGCTACAAATAACTTCACCTGAATCAGGATCAGTTACTATCTTGTCACTTCTCTTGCATATAGAACACAGAATTTGATTATGGAGTTTAGAAGAAGTAGTATCTTTATCTTCTACACTTTGTATTTTATCAATGGAGAAATCATAGTTTGGATTCTCTATATTGTTATTGTCATCATTTTCTTCGTTGTTAGTTTTTGAATTCCAATGATGTATAAGAATTTGGTCACGGGTTAGGTACCAGACCATTATAGCTATCGTACTTCATTGAAGATAAAAGGTATGTGTTATCTGCAGTGATATGTACAGTTTTATATGCTTATCTTTACTTTAGTGTACAAACTGACATATTGTGTCATTTTGTGTTTTGCTTTTAGGTTTTTATTCATAATTTATGATTTTCCAAAGTTTTTTATATGATGCAAGCGGCGATGTAACTTTGCTTAAGAATATCCTATGTATAAGCATTTACTTTAGAATACTCTAGGGCTAGCATGTTAATTTAAAGAATATCATGAAAAAGACGATATGACATTACAAGGTATTTTGCCTCTGTCTGAGTTAAATATCATTGTACAAATACATAGAGTTTATTATGTGGAGATCAATATCATCTAAAAACCCATCATTATCAAACCTCATATGAATAAATAGATTGCAGGAATTTAAATACCTTCAATGTCATCATCGCTACGAATTCCATTTTTAGGCAACAAATATTATTATTCTGCTTCTATGGAGTTTTAGAGATCTTAAAGTCATGGTTATGAATTGGCACATTTGAAGTCAAGACATGGACACTTTATATGGGAACATGGTCTTCTCTTGCCACCTAGTATAGGATTGAAATGAGCTTGTAGTGTGTGACCACAAGTACAAATATCAGGATTACTACTAGACATTAAGTTAGATCCTTGATTATTAAGTCCTCCAAATTAATATATCATAATCATACTTTATGCTATCAAGACAGGACTATCTACAGCTGGTGGAGTTACAGATGTGCCACAATAAATAAGATCATATCTACTAGTGAAGGAAGTATCGCGGCACTCTTAGTG
>JBKPMK010000533.1:0-4970 GCA_046732115.1 Thermoproteota archaeon | reverse complement strand
ATTCATTTACAACCCGCCGGGGAAGCTGTCAAATTCTGGGAACCGAAATATTATGAAAATGATTTTCTGTTAGCCAAAAGTATAGGTATGAATGCGTTTAGAATTAGCTTAGAGTGGTCTCGAATCCAACCTAAGAAAGATCAATGGAACCAAGAGGCATTGGATCATAATAAAAAATGTTAACCTCTATGCGAAAGTCAGGCTTAATAGCTATTGTGACATTAAACCATTTTACTCTACCTTTATGGGTATTAACTCCCCCGGTTAATATTACCAAGAATATAGTACAATAAATACTACCCTCGCCACTAAGAAATGCCTCCTTAGCTTTGCGATTAACGCTGCAAGAGAACAGGCGGCTATATGTTTCATATGTAGTTCATTACCAAACATTTTTCTTCTAGAACGTCACTTAGCTTTATTATTTTCTCTTGCTAGGCTGATGTACTACTTATATGAGAAAGAGACGTTTTTAGACCGCATAAATGAAATTGGGTTTGCAATCAAAGAGTTTAGAAAACTGCATGAGAAAACCTCGGCAACAGATTATTTACTTCGTTTTAAGATCCTAAAGGAAATAGAACACTCCAAAATGACGTTGTCAAAAACGAATCAGTATAGATGTATTTTTTCCATTTGTATTCTATCGTGTTTATATACTTAAAAGCTGCAAACCTGCTTAATTTGAGAATGTCCGGCTATCTATTGGGGCAACTTAGCAGCTAGGACATCAACCTTTTCCATTACAGGCGGCTGCGATAAAAGGTCAGAAGCTTTTTCCTTTAGAGCTGCAGCAACTCGGCCTGACAAATGCGCTTGACGACCTGACTCGTCTGGAAATGCATCAAAGATGCCAAATGTCGATGGCCCCATGCGGATTCCAAACCATGCTGTAGTTGCTGGTTCTTCTTGGACTATTGGCAGCCCATCACGAATGAATTTTTCAACTTCTGACTCTTTTCCGGGTTTTGCTTCCAGTCTAACTAATAATGCTACACTAACCGTATGTTTTCCTCTCCTGCAAGAAGTACTGCCTATTCATGGTAGTTCAAACAGACTTAATTTATTTAAGAATTGTTAATACATTTTTGAATAGAAAGTCTTTATCTGATACATTCGCTTTGCTTCTAGTTAGTCTAATTGCTTACGCCTGGCCATACATGGAACGCGTAAGAACTAACAAGTTACCGATGGTTTACTCCTTACCATTCCTTAATTTTCCTTCTGAATCTCAAGAACTTTCATTTGAATTTGAGTTTGATGTAATTGGTATCGATAGTTTGTTGAGGAAAAAATTGATAAAGGTCGATCTAATTAAGAATGGCGAAAGTTCTTCTGCATTAATAATTAGTATGCTATAAAGGGTGGTATTCTTAACGCGTTACTATATTGTCTACAAAAAACAAGGTAGCAATCTTTAGTGTCATTGCAGTGCTTGCATTAGCAGTTATCGCAGGTACTACCAATATAGTTGTTATTAGGTCGGTTTCAGCTCAGAATTCTACAGAGCAGCGATCTTCTGAGGCTGGCAGTAATGGCACAGCCACAACCACCACCGGCAGCGGCAAAATAACTAATAGTACAGCAGCTGGAACCAAAGTCTCGATAGTAGAAGAAGCATCTGAAATGGGTGATCAAGCATATGATCCAAATCCAGTTAAAGTCAAAGCAGGAAACACAGTAATATGGACTAATGATGACATCCAAGCTCATACTGTAACATCAGGTACGGACTCTAGTGATCCAAATATGGGAAAAGAATTTGATTCATCACCAGGACTCAGTACATTATTATCAACAAATCAAACATTCTCTCATAAATTTACTAATGTAGGAGAATTTCCTTACTTCTGTCAACTACATCCAACCATGGTAGGAAAGGTTGTTGTATCTTGAACCAATGCATATATTGTTTCGATCAGCAAGTATGACATGATCACTATTACAAATGCATTTTTGAGTATTGTATCCAGCGCTGCAAGACAAACCTGATATTGCTCTGGTAGGTGCTCCGTCACATATTCTTTAATAGTTCCTTTAGCCTGCTCGCGTAGATATTGCACATCAGAACTAATAGAGGCCTCTGATACCTGCAGCTCACAAGCTATCTCTATTTGGCTCATTCCCATGGCTCTCATCTCAACTACCTTGGACCTTCTCCACTGCAGTTGTTCAGCTTTAGCATTAGATTTAGATTCAGTTTTTGTGCTCAAAGTTCAGAGGACGTTGACTTTGGTAAGTTATATATCTTGCACAATCTGCCCTTTCATCATAGATATTCAATCAATATGAGGTAATATTTGAGTTGAATGCAGTTAATTGCATTAATTATTGATCCGTACGTAGTTTTATTATAATGCCTTGCCACAGAGCGTACAATATGATAGACCGCACGTAGTACAGTGGACAAGAAAAAAACTAGCCTCCTTGATTCTTGATTGAATAAAGTCATGTTCATGAATTAGTTTGCTCTTATGCAATATTGCGTTCCGATGTAACTGCAGATGTTTGCTGTTGTTGTTATTGTTGTTGTTGAAGCTCGTTAGTTCATATTTAGGCAATGTGGTAGGCTTTATGGATAACTCATTGATACTCACATTATCAACTACCTAATGAGTTCTAATAAAGAGATGCTAAACCATGTAAATTAACATAGTTCGCTGCCAAAATGACGTTCACCAACAACCTACTTCAGTTGCTTTGAATTTTATATGAATACATGCTAAATATTACTACTATACAATTTGCTAATCATACATACAGTAACAATATGATATAACGATTTTCCTTTAACGACGTTAATTTACAAAGATAAGCAAGAGATTAATTAATTGTACAATATCGTTACCTAAATGAGTAAAGCAAATCAAATGAATATGATGAAAATAACAAAGACAAGAACAGCTATGGTGGCAGTACTTGCCGGTGCAGCAATTGGTATGTTAATCTCATCAACTGCAATTGCAAAACCTGCATTAGCTAGCAGCAGCTCAGTCTCAAGATCCGATATACACGATGTGGGTAAATTCCTACAATGTATTGCAAGTCATGGAGGCAATGACATATCTAAAAGTAAGACTCAACGATGCGTTGATAACTACTTAGGCGGAAATAACAACAACCATGATAACCATGACAACAGCCACAACCATGACAATAATAATAACAACCACAACGACAATCACAACCATTAAGAAATCAAAAACGAGCTAAAGTAACAAGATACAACATCTCTTTTTTTGATTTTAACGTTGTTATCGCTACGCGATAAGAGATATCTTGGCTTATCTAGATAACGTCTGTTAAAATCACCATTGTGAAGTATAATTACAGTTCGTTGATCTATTAGTTACATTCACTATCTGTTGGTGGTTTTTACAGCCAGAGTAACATCATAATACAATAATCGCAATAATTACTAAAATACTGCTGACTTAGTTCACATTTAGATTCAGGATAGACCAGGATTTCGTAAAAAATGAATAAGAATAGCGCTTTGTATGCAAATTACTATTACCCTAACATCCAAGCGTCAATATTTTTGGCTAATCTGTTACCTTCGAAGCATATTGGAGCAACAAGCTATCAAAGAACCTATCAAACCTACCATTACTTAATATATCATCAGAATATATGCCAATAGATATTACTCTACCTTTTTGGTAGTTCAGTTCATACGTAGCAATGACAGGTCTAGTTTGTATAGGATAATCGGATAATGATGCATTGAAATTCATCAAAATTATATCATGAGGATTTGTAACATACTGCTCCTCATGATGTCTGTATTCAAATGGATCGTTGGTAAATCTTACATTACATGAATAGCACAGATAATTACTGCCAACCCATTCTGATGTCTCCTTTGCCCATCTCTCAGAAACACTTCTCCATGCTGATTTACCGTTGTATGCCCAGGTATGGCCTTTTACTAGTGATATATTTTGTACATTTTTATCATACTTTACTTGTGCATAAAAAATATTCCCATCAAGTATGATCATAGTGCCACCATTTCCCACAAACTGCTTCAAGTTATCGTACTCTCTTTGTGTAACATACTCCTGATGACCTAATATTATTACATCATATGTGTTGATGTCATTGTCACTACTATTGACATGACCACTAATGCCATTATTTTTTTCAAATATATGCCCATCATCTATGTCCGCGTCTGTAAGTAATGTTATATTGGGTTGTGAGGAAATCCATTTGATACCTTTTAGCATATAAAGCATAGTGGAGACTGAGGATGATAACTCCTTTTTATTATTGATAACCGTGCTCGATAGCAGATTCAGATCTGATGTAACGTTTACTCCATATGGGATATTCGAATATTTCTTATAAAATACGTAAAATGAATTATTATAGGCTGCTGATGTGAAGATAGGATTCACTAAGGCTATTCTTGTACCTTTTCCAAACTCATCGGTGTGACTATTATTTTCGGGAGTTGATACCTCATTTCTATTCTTGGTAAATGTATAGTATGTAGATTTTGCAGTTAGTGGAGGACGGTTAGTTGCAGTTAAATTGCCATCATTTCCCCTCATGTTTCCTACTATTGAAAGTGCAGATTGTTTGTTGTTCTGTTGTTCTTGTTGTTGGGCCAAAATAGGTTTGTCAATGGTAAGTATAACAATGATTAGCTCTGATACGACAGAAAAAAGTATTATCCCAAATAAAAAGATGCTCTGATATATGTGAGTTTTAGACGTTATCATGTATAGTCATGTCAGTATCTATCTGTTCTTAATTAACCATCTCAGCATATGGGAATGTTATATTTCATTATGCTATAAAAATGATAGTAACATGGTTAACATGGTTAACATAGTTCACCTAATTATATTAACAGCTTAATTGCACCATATATGCTGGTATATTAACGCATGTCACTTTCGCCAACGTCATATCGTGATAGAATCTATATTATCCAGGACATAATAATAAAACTAACAGAG
>JBKPMK010000532.1:0-9669 GCA_046732115.1 Thermoproteota archaeon | reverse complement strand
ATGTTAAGACCATTAGATATGCCATAAACAAGATTTGAGTGATAGTATCGATTCAATATCACTATTGTACCATTGTCTGTCATGCTTTCTATCTCTCTCTTCTTTTCCCATCTGTTGGCCGAAAGAAGCATGTGTTTTAATTCATTAGGGTAATCTCGCTTTCCATCCAAAAATGCCCTGATCTCCGCTCCAATCGGAGTTGTATAATCGGGCAAATCAATTACTACACAAATTTTACCTAGAACCTTTAGAGCATCGAGGAGTAGCCGTGACTGAGTCCTCTTGCCGGCCTTATCCGTGCCTTCGATGACTATGACCTTACCTTTACTCACTATCTACAGCTGCAAATAGGCAACAATAAAAAGATGCTGAAATATTTTATGTATATCATTATATATATTCTCGTTATGGATAATGTATTTTATAAGTCAAGTCACTAAATTCAATAGATTGCTTGCAGCAGTTCATTCTTACTTATTCATCGCTTCATTCTTTATTTTATGACTTGTTGAGCAGGTCTGCAGCTTCAGATTGTTCTTCTCATTCTCCTCGTCCAACAACTACAATGAATTGCTTGTCTTTATTTGCATCATAATCTACAAGTCCCAGTTTCTAGCTTCTGAAGTCTATCGCCTACCTATTGCCACAGCGGTAGATCTCACTTGAAGAAGCAGCACATCCTAATTCTTTGAATAGTTGCATTACTGTTTGCTCGCTCACTATGCTTCTATGTCAACCTCTTGCAAGCAGTGATTTCTCCGGATTTGATTTAACTGCTGTTTACTATACTCCTTTGGATCTGACTTGGTCTCTTTATTCTTCTTTATGTTCTTTATTTGCTGTTTTTTCAGAAAATGACCTGTAATATAGTAAACTCTGTAGGCTTTTAATATAATGAAGACCAAATATATTTGATATAAAATGAAGCCACTAGAAACACTTTTTTGGTTAGGTACGGCCGGTGTGTTGTATATGGCTGCCAATAACATAGTAAAAAATGTAGCAAAAGACGTGGTAAAGGATGTGTTCAAGGAGACTGAAAGGCGTAGCGACCATAACCGTTGCTTATGGTGGTAGTATCTAACCAAACAATCAATCAATCAACTAAGCTATGCTCCCGGCATTGAGCACAAAAGCTTCAGTTAGAATAGTAAGTCATGAAGTTAGTGTCCAGAAGTCTAAGTTATGGAAAAATAGCACCTGAACTATAGATAGCAGGTCAAATGGTAATGTAACGGAGCCTTGTTGATTCTAAGAAAACTAGTACCACGGCTGCATATTGCCAAAAATCATTTGGTAGATGAGGGTACGATTTTGTATATAGTTCCATCAATGATTGATAAAACATATAGAAATCCGTCTTTTGGTCCAGTCTTTATATCGCTAATCCCGCCAAAACCAGTACCAAATGTTACTGCCGATAGTTGGTTGTCATTATCTACTGCCAAACCAGATAATCTAGCATCTGGTTTTATTCCTGTTCTGGTACCGTTGACTTTAAAATAATATAGGTTACCATTATTGTAGTCACCAACAAAAATATTATTTGTATATTTCTGCCCTAGCACCGGTGACTTCATAAATTCTATAGCTGTAACGGCTACAGGATTCTTCCAACTAAATACCGGATCCGCGTAGTGAGAGCCATGATAATTAACTAGTTCATCAGCAATATTGACATCTGAGTTTCTAGATAGCTGACCCATAACTTTGATCCAACCACTGTTAAAGCCTGGCTTAACTAGATTAATCTCATCATATACATCTGGTCCATTTTCTGTCTGCCATAGATTACCGGTGATGGGATCAAATGTAATTCCAAAGCTGTTTCTTATTCCATATGCATAGTACTTGTGCATTTCGATCCTCTGATCGTTTATGAAAGGATTGTCTGGAGCCGCAGAACCATCATTAGGATTCACTCTGAATATGACAGAAGTATCATCGGGATCAGGTCCATCTACCATATTCTGAAGCTTACCTCTATGGTTAAGGTCTCCTATTACTGCATAAAGATAATGGTCTGGATCAACAACCAATTTCCCTCCATCGTGGTTAGGACCAGGCAGTGCTGGAAGGTCTAGTATCAAACTACTGTTAACTAAAGATTTAGTCTGTGGATCCCAGTCATATCTATAAACTCTATTTCGAAGGTCTCCAGCACTTGATTCAGTATAGTATAGAAATACATTTTTTCTGTTATTGTTATTGTTATTAACTGTAGTATCACTTGTATTTGTACTATTCATAATGGCAATTCCAAGTAGACCACGCTCACTTTCTGTATCAACAGATACTTGCAGAACAGGTTTGTCTTCTAGTACTCCATTTGATACTAGACGTACCTGCCCACCTTTTTCCAATACCAAGATATTGTTATTATCAATAAATGCCATGCCGGTAGGGGAGTCCAAACCGTTAACGAGAGTCTCAACTTTTAGATTTGGATCTTCAGTTATGGAAGGAGCTGCAAAAGCAGTAGACGAGTTATAAATTAAATATACAATAGCAGGAACTATAATAGCCAATGATGCAGCAATTCCAATCTTTATTGTTCTTTTATTCAATGATACTCCTTAGTAAATCATATATTATTATAGAGTAATATGGAACGTATTACTAATTTATTTACTAGATACCGTGGCAAGAAAACTTGACATTCTACTACAGATTCGAATCTTTAGGATACCTTCCAAACGGTGATAGAGTTTATAAAAATCTAAGTAAACGTTGTGTCAAGTTAAGAAAAGAAGGCGTAATACTTTGGGATTCATTTACTGATGGTGGCCGTCATGTCTTAGGCAATTTCGTTGATGAGTATTGGTCTCCACAAGATTATGCCGACGCATTAGTTCATGGGCTAAAAAATGGCTCAAAGAACTACATGAAAGAATGTGTTCCCAAGGTGGTACAAGCAATCCAATTATGTCGAGGCCTGGATTAAAAAGACAGCACATGAAGGAACGTTTGAGAGATTTTTAGAATGTAGAGATGTTAAAATCGTGTCTAATAGAGGTTATTCTGGTTGGTCTTTTCTATACGATGACTGTCAAGAATTAAAGAGGGTATTGAAGGGAAACGACTCTATAAATCGTATCTACATTCTCTATTTTGGCGGCTTTAATCCATCTGATGACGATATGGATAGGTTTTTAACTGAGGCCTTAATTTTTTGGGCTAGGAAACTGCTCCTTTGCTATTTGTCTATAATTCTTGTTCTGATTGAAGTGCAGGTCTAAAACACGTTTGAGTCAAAATCTATTACCATGTCAAACTATATTATAAAAGCCGCATTTAAAACAAAAATAACCTGTTACCACCCTGTACACCACGTTACCAGCATGTTTTCATATGTAACCTAACTATATCCTCTTATTGCCACGTCGTTGCCATATATTATCATCTGTCTTCCCTTGTTATCATGCAATTTTTGCTGAACTCAAAATGTAGCTTTATGAAGAGGTGGATTGTATTGAAAATTTTTTGCATTAATTATATAATAATGAACTACAAAGGATGATTTGACACCCATCAAGTGCGATGAGAGCCTTACATCTTTCCAGATATTTTCAATCACATGACACTTGCTATCCTTATTTGTCGGTAGATTAGATTTCTGATAATATCTATGCTGCTTTAATATTCAGTAAGGATAGTAAGGAAAAAATTTAAAAAGTTAAAGATAGTAAAAGCCAAAAAATTAGGATATAGTGTAACAAGATATTATCCCGTAGCAGTTAAGACTACTGAATCAGATATTTTAGATCACCTTTTGGATTCAACTCGTAAAAAAATCATTTTTTCTTGCTTGAACACAGTAACTGCAGGTTCAAAGAAAGCATATATCACATAAACAGAGCCCCATCTACGTCATTTCAGCTCCAACGTCTTGAACGTCTAGGGATTATTTCTGTTCTAAGGATAAATAGAAACAGTCAATATTATCGCTTAAAGAATAAGTCAAGAATTATCAGAACAGCCTCAAAATACAAAATCACACCATAATTATTTGCTGTTTGCTTGTAACTAATATAGTTGGCTTAAGATTAGTCGAATTAATCTCAATAGATTAATACAAAGTGTGGTAGAGTAGGAGTATTTACTCCTACTCTTTTGTTATTTTTGTAGCTTTGTTTGTCAAACTATGAGATAATTATTACCACTAGCTAGTTGTCATATTGCTCATAGTCATATTTCCTCCGCTGCTTTGCAAAGGAGCAATCTCATTAACGCCTATCACTATTGAGCTTGTGGATGGCAACTTTATCTCAGTGGTTGTTGGGTTTTGTATAGCTATATCTGTAACAACTTCTCCTGCTTTAGAAGGAATATCTACATGGTAGATACACATTTTTCCTGGAGTTGACAATGGCTTCACGAATTCAAGCTCTGCCGGTGTTAGATTTGGAGCTTGGCCTATCAATACCTTGAGTGGACTTGTATTACTCGCATCACAAGGAAGCTTTGCGGCTATATGGCCGTTTGTTATCATATATGGTGTTGAGTCGTAAAGATGTATGTAGTCATTAGCGGGGATGGTTTTGTCTTCTAAAAGTATTGCTTGTGAATCTCTAACTACATTTTTTTGTTGTTGCTGACCTGCTTGTGCATTTGCAATATTGTATGAGTTGCTAGCCATGAATGTTAGGGCTCCTGCAACAAAAAAAGCAATTATTGCAGCGACCTCAAATGTATTCTTATTTCGTCTCATGATCATCGTCCAAAAAGCAGCCTTATTAACCTTGACTAACCATAATAATTTCATCCAGTTGTCATAGTCAGAAGTACTAGCTCAAAGAATCACTAAGGAAATCTTATCATCGCATGTCATCATCGTCATCCATGCTACATAGTCATCCCATTCATATTCATACCTTTATTGTTTTTCTGCTGTGGTAAGGTCTTTTCTATTTTATCAAGACCATAACCATTTATCAAGAGTACCAAACATTTCGTGATTGCTTACAAAATGCTTGTTAGTCTTTACAGTATCTATAATTAGACCAAGCACGTGTTCTTTTCCCATAAGATGTACTGTTACTGGAACTTGTCTATACTGGTCTTCTATTTACAATTGTAAACTTCACATGTTATATTTCTGTTTGCGATTACATAATACAAATGGCAAAAGATCCTGTATGTAATATGACGGTTGACGAAAACAAAGCACAGCATGTATCAGAAGTAAATGGACAAAAAGTCTATTTGTGCTCAGCACAATGCAAAAGTCAGTTTGATCAGAATCCAAACAAATACGGTTACTAGTAAAAAATGGAGGTCATATTAATCCCCTCTTCCACTAAATTTTCTTTTTATAGATCTATTCTTCCAGCATATTTTTGCTTGTAACCTGACATGCATCCCCTGCAACAGAAAAATCGCTCATAATTTGCAAATCTGTAAACATGTGGATTACCGGAAATAGGGCCTTTACAAAATTCGCAATCCATCTTTATTTTTACCCCCCTTTTTATCTTAAGCCTAGTAACACCCTGCTGCTGACTTAGCTGTACGTTATTAGTTACACGATCTCTGTTTTCTATTACTGTAGAATCCTTAATGTTTTCATTCTCTTGCTGTTGCTTCTCTTGTTGTTTGTCATAGCTTGGCTTTAAAATATCCTTATTTTCCTCCACTATACTCAAATCAAAAATTGGAGATACTGATTTTATGAATCCAACATTAACGAGTCTGGTAAATCTTGATTTAACTGTCGGAGTGGTAATCCCAGTCTCTCGTGAAATTTCACGAAATGATTTACGGCCATCTTTAAGTAACGATCTAATGATAGAGACATCATAATCATCTAGTTGAAGTGGCATATAGTCCTCTAGTACCATTCATTTTGCAATATGCATTATTATATATTTTACAACTGTAAAGGTCTACAGTTATACATGTGTATTTTGTATAAGAGGTAAGAAAGAAGGAAGGAAAAAGAAGATGGCAAAAGATCCTGTTTGTGGAATGTTTGTAGAAGAAAAGCCAGAATCCATCAGGTACACTAAAGATGGAAGAGAATACTACTTTTGCAGTAAGCAATGTTTAGATGAATTTACACAACCTGAAAAGGAATTGCGAAAGCTAAAGATACATGTTGCGATAAGTATAGCTCTTACAATACCTATAGTAATTCTTAGCCTACCTCATATGTTACCTGAACAATTTGGTGCTTTATTTCCGATGAGTATGATGCATTATAGTAATTACATAATGCTGACGTTAGCTACCCCCTTACAATTCTGGATTGGGTGGAGATTTTACAGGGGACTGTGGGATGGAATTAAAGCAAAGTCTTCTAATATGGATACACTTATTGCAGTAGGAACAAGCGCTGCTTATCTGTATAGTGCAACGGTTACATTAATCCCCGGCTACTTCCCATTTACTTCGGTATACTTTGAAACTGCAGCCATTATTATCACATTAATACTCATTGGAAGACTGCTTGAGACAAGAACTAAGGAAAAAGCTTCCAATGCTGTAAGAAAATTGTTAGATCTTCAACCAAAAATGGCCAAAATATTGAAACAAACAGAAAGTGGAGATATACAAGAACACGATATTCCAATAGAACAAATACAAGAAGGGAATATCATGATTATAAGACCAGGAGAAAGGATACCGACTGATGGAACTATAATAGACGGGTCATCCTCTATTGATGAATCAGCTGTAACCGGTGAAAGTATTCCTATGGATAAGAAAAGTGGAGATGAAGTAATTGGTGCCACAATTAACAAGAGCGGATTATTAAAAGTTAAGGCTACTAAAATAGGTCAAGACACAGTACTTTCTCAAATTATTACGTTAGTTGAAGAAGCAAGAACTGGAAAGGCGCAAATGCAAAGGCTAGTAGATCAAGTAGCAAAATATTTTGTCCCAGGAGTTTTAACAATTGCAATAGGGGTAGGGCTTGGATGGTACTTCATTGGTAATATAGGCGTTACATTTTCACTTTTAGCATTTGTGTCTGTGATGATAATTGCATGTCCTTGCGCCCTTGGAATCGCAACACCAGCAGCTTTGATGATGGGATCTGGAAAGGGGGCTGAAAATGGTATCCTGTTTAAAGGTGGAGAATATCTGGAAATAGCTAGGAAGGTAAAGACAATAGTATTTGATAAAACTGGGACTTTGACTAGAGGTAAACCATCTGTAACTGATATAATAGATTTGTCCGGAATAGGCGGACACGAAATACTTCGTTTAGCTGGTATTGCGGAATCTGGTTCAGAGCATCCTTTGGGTCAAGCTGTAGTCAATTACGCCAAGGAAAAGGGTATTATGGTATCAAATCCAGATTCATTTGAAGCAGTGTCTGGTCATGGCCTAAGAGCAGGATATGGAGATCATACTATTCTAATCGGAAATAGAAAATTGATGGAAGATAATGCTATTTCAGTTGATGAAACTGTAGATGCAAATCTAAAGCGGCTTGAAACCCAAGGAAAGACTGCTACTATTATTGCAGTTGATAATAAAATAGCAGGGATAATTGCACTTGCAGACACTATAAAGGATGGTGCCAAGCAAGCTGTTGATTCGCTCAAGTCAATTGGGATACAGGTAGTAATGCTTACAGGCGATAATGAAAGAACTGCAAAATCAGTTGCATCCAAACTCGGGATTGATAAAGTAATAGCACAAGTATTACCACAGGAAAAGGAACATGTAATAACTGAATTGAAAAAATCCAATGGATTAAACAAGAATAGTGGTTCAGTTGCAATGGTAGGAGATGGAATTAACGATGCACCAGCATTAGCAAGAGCTGATCTAGGAATTGCAATTGGTTCTGGTACTGATGTTGCAAAGGAAACTGGGGGCATTATCTTGATTAAAGATGACCTTAGAGATGTTGTTACTGCACTTGATTTAGGAAGGAAAACGGTATCAAAAATAAAACAAAACCTCTTTTGGGCCTTTGCATATAACGCTGGATTAATTCCAATAGCTGGTGGAATACTAGTACCTTTTATGGGTGTTGGCATATTTGGATGGCTCCCTATGCTTGCAGGTTTAGCAATGGCAATGAGTTCTGTAACAGTAGTTGGAAATTCCATACTGCTTGGAAGATATAAGCCAAGTTTTGCAAAGAAAAAATCAAAAGGAGAAGAACTCTATACTGACAAGGATCTCAAAAAGGTTTATTCTGTGCAAACAGCTCGTTCAAGACAATGAAACTTCAAATGGGAATAATATACAATTGGTGATGCATTTAAGTATACACATCTTGCATTTGCTACCCTAACAAACTTGTAGCCTGATTTTTCTAGCCTATGTTTTATTTCCTGTTTAGTTATTAGAGAGGGATCAAATTCAACTATTACGCTGTCTGTCATATAATCAATGTAAATTTTCTTGACTGCTTGCTCATTTCTCAATTATTTTTCTACATGATGTACAATACATTTCAACTACTTTAAAGAGTGCTTTTTCTATTTTTTCCATCATGATGTTGATATACAATGTTTTTAAATGGATTCACCCTTCCTCTAACGCGAATATATAATACCAATATTACAAGTAGCATATACTTATTGTTGTCATGTCAAAAGCAAAAACCTAGGCTTCCGAGAGATATATGGTGTTATTGGATATTATAAGGAGCCAGAGGTCATACTCAGAAAAAATTATAATCATGATATTTTTGATTATGGTGCGGATAGATTTGGGTGATAAGCCGCAAGGCAAAAGCTCAAGACAACAAAGACAGAGATTGTTTTTGATTGCATTGACTCCACACCATCATCGGTTATTAAACTTAAGTCATATGTCTTATACTGAAATATACTTGTAGTATATGATTTCCGCGAAAGTCAGTTAACTTTGTAAAACAAAGCCCGTTAAATAAAAAATTAAAATAAATGGGAAATTATAGGCACGCCATCAGTGGATGTTAGTTGCTACCTTGATGGACAAACGTCACTAACGCAGAAGCCGCCCTGACCTGTCCCAGTGTGAAACTCTACGTCTCCTTTGCTAAAGAATCCAGCACCCTTATGGATAGACTTGTCTGCTTGATTAAGTCCGTTATATCCTGGATGATCGCTATCCTTCTTTGGTGCTGCTGCCATTGCTGAAATGGGTAGATTGCTCATGGCCACAAATCCTGTTACTGCGACTATGGATAGTACTAACAGTATTATTTTTGAATTCATTGCCTTTTTCTCTCATAGAATGATATTTTCTACTTCCCGCTATCGATATCTTAAATTAGCAACTATAAGATCACTTGTCAATATATAGGAAAACCAAGGCTCAATTACGAGTTTTATATGCTTTAAAGGATACTTCCCATTTTATAGCAAAAGGTGATACAATCCAATGTATGTGCATACCTGCGTGTATAAAGATCACATATACATGTATCATACCATATTTGTGAACTCTAGGTACGAGCGGTCTTTTTCCACATAAAAGCACGTAGAATCAACATATTGTTTGAACGAAACTAGATCGATGGTCTCATGTCCCTAGTAAATATGCAAATACTTTTTATTGCCACGATTGATTATGCAATAAGATGAGTTTATCGACGTCAGATGTAATATCTAGATTTGATAGTTTGGAAGAAGCTTTAAAGTCAGTATTTCCGAAAGTTGATCCAAGATCTGTGGTTGGTCTTATTCTCAATGAAAAGAGGGAGAAGAATCCACTCTATAC
>JBKPMK010000531.1:0-2402 GCA_046732115.1 Thermoproteota archaeon | reverse complement strand
CTAGCCTGATATACATCCATCCGTACAGCCATGCATTATCCGTCTCTTGAAAAAAAGGAAGATATTATAAACCGGAAACTATTGCTTGGAATTTTTTACATTTGTGCGGTGTCAATGGCAGCAATTACTGTTTATGCATTGTATGCAAGCATAGTGGAATATATGTCCAGCGGAAGAGTGGTCATAGGCGAAGTGTTGGTTTATACCGACTTTCCAGTTCGTGGACTTGCCAAGCTCGTGACCTATTTGATGATTGTATCTGTGGTAGGATGGTATTGTGTTACTAAGCTTGGCGGAGATAAAGTAAAAGATATATCGAAGCCAGTCAAGACGATTCTGCAGCTAGTCGTATTGGTCATTGCCGTAGTGGCACTATACGAATTTATTTATAATTTAATTATATGGAACTCCCTTATCACAGCGGACGCTGTCAAGGGCGTAATTAGACTCGACAACATTAATGTACCTTATCCTAACCCAAATACTCCATGGAATCTTGTATTCGCCACAAAGATGTCTTTAGCAGCCTTTCTAATCTCTGCACATGGCTTTTATATTATGTCAAGAACGAAAGAGCCTACAGGAAGACAAAAAATCTAGCAAAACAATACAAAACAAGACAACTATTTCAAGCATATTTCACGGCGGACGGGATTTGTTATCTTCAGGAAGTAAATTCATAATATATTTGGTGCATTGTTTGTTGATGGATAAACATACACCAAATATAAAAATTCATCTAAAAAATCATTGCAACCATAGTACAAAAAGGGTTTATATCTCATATTTGGTGCCAGATAATATCTATGTTTAGCACAAACTAATAATGAGCCAAATTCAAGCTAGCTGATAATATGTATCTTAAAAATTCAAACTCCGCCAAGAGCAAAATGAACTTTCTATATCTGGTGGCAGTCTTGTTTATTCTTGCATTCTACAGCATGTGGTTTTTCTGTGTAACGACTGCAATCAGTTCACAATATGCTGCGGCATTGTCTGTCACTTCGAGGAACTTCTTAACATATGATAGCCCGATATACGGATTCAAAATACAATACCCTTCAGATTGGGAAAAAATAGAATTCAGTGGAGTAGAAGAAGGTAACCGCAAAATTATAGTAAATTTTGTATCTCCCTTGGGAGGCCCGTCTGATACTTTCAGGGAATATCTTATAATCGAAAGAGGCTTTGTGAAGATGCCGACTAGATCTCTTGACTCTAGTGTGAACACATATATCTCCTCGCTAAAATCTTTACCAAACTTTAAGCTTATTGAATCAAACATGCTTTCTCCTGCTACAAATCCGGCTGAAAAATTGGTATACAGCTACAATAACCCACAGGTTGGAGTAACAAAGACAATGGATACATTGATAATAAAAGATGATAAATTGTTCCTGCTCTCGTTCAATTCGGACGCGGCTACATACAATAGCTATCTTCCAATAATCCAAAAAATGTTAGATTCTTTCAGCATCAGGTAACTTTAAAGAATTATCTGCTCGGTAAAATATTTAGATCTTTAATCTGACGAGCCTGCCAGCTCTGGAGCATCCACTTATGTATGTATAAGTACCGAGTCAAACATCAATGGCAAATTCTCTATCGTAGATCGAATTACTAAATTGCTGCATTGCTCGGGTACACATATTATATTATATATGTAGGAAGCTAATTGACTAAACTCTTTGAACTTGTTAATAAAAACTTCAGTGCCAATCTAAATGCATCAAATATATCATTATATGATGTAGTCTCTTTATCTAATACATTTAGGGCATGTTTTCTGCAATGATGCTAATCGTTTTTGTAATTAATAATCTTTGTCTACAACATACGGTACAACGAACGTAATCATAAGCTTGTACTGCTGTAGATTTGTGGTGTATTTCTTTTTCTGATTAAAATAAAGGTCTAATACAAGCTCTTCTTTTTCCTCCCTAGTTAGTACTCCATTTGAGTCTACATTTGACTTCATAATTTCTCCAAGTCTTTATAAAAAAATGAGTATAAAATAAAAACAAGTCCATTGTTACCATTCTCTATCTTATATTACCATCAGCTGTATGACCGTCTATCACCGTCTATAACCATGAAATCTTAGCTGAACTCAAAATGGTAGTTTATTGAGGACGATGGTACTGAATAAAAAATTTTTTGTATTAATTATTTAATAATAAACAGAACAATACTCCATATTTTTAAGGCATAGATGGCACATGGTCTAAATAAAAACAAAATATTGACATATAATATGCTACTTGCAAGGAATCCTCGTAGGTTTTAGTAATAGGATGGATTGGACTAAAATTTTGTATTGGACTTCAAACCTTCTTACACTTTGATAGATCCAAATCTATCTTTAATTGATATAGACGGCAAGATAATCAACAATATTGATT
>JBKPMK010000530.1:0-5617 GCA_046732115.1 Thermoproteota archaeon | reverse complement strand
TTAAAATAGTTTAAACAGAAGCATAAAAAACTAATTCCTAATTTTTGACTGCTTAGCTCCTAACTCCTTTAATCTGAATATTATGACTTTCTGGCGGTACAAAGAAGTCCACGAATACTGTTTTTCCGTTCATTTTGACTGATGCTTTTTTATATAAAGTTCCATCCAGGATAACAGACACAGATTGTTTTTCCGAAGTTTGTGGTATTTTTAGACTCAACGGCCCGCCAGTACTACTATAGTATGTTATTGCAAAGTTAATACTGTCAGTGGCATTATCATACTTTAGGTCACTCACGCGTGCCAAAGCACGTAGATCATATGGGAGAAACTGACCTGGTGCTATAACAAGGGTAGTTATTGGAGCATCCAGATCGAGGCCAGCACAACTGTAATAGAATACATCCGACTTTACAGCTGTATCAGGCTTAGCAAAAAACGCGATCTGTTGAGCAGGCTTTATAATGGGAATTACGTTGCTCCTAACAGAATCAATCTGTGTGCCATTGCGACTGTGAACTGAGGCATATACACTAACGTTATGTAGATCAAATGAACCTAAATTCCTGGCCGTTCCAATTAATGCACCCTCTTCTCCTACCGGCATATTAGAGTAGTTAAGAGATAGAACATTCCAATTTGGCTCCAAAATTTGTTTTACGTCAATAATGAATGCTTTGCCTGTAACTACATGTTGGGGGGGAATCACAAATTTGAATGGAGCGCCAGTAAAAGGGTAGATGATTCTACCATAAATTGGTTGTTTGATAAAAAATGTAGGAGCATCTTTTGAACTATCAACAGTTGTTGCGGCTGTGTTCAATCCCACTGTTACACTTATAGGAACTCTGCCGAAATTATTCACCACTCCTACAACATTGAGTTTACCGTGAGAATCCAAAAAGCTTCTCTGTTCTGTCATCTTTATCAAGCTATTGTCATATGCAAAGACACGAGAGGGGAAAGAAATTGTTGACCCAATCATATGAAGTGAAATTGCTAGCACAACAACGACAGTAATAAGGATAATTGTCTTTCTAATTCGCTTAAGGCTCTTTTTAGGAGAATCATATGTCTTCATAGTAGCTCTGCAAGGATTTTTCTAATTTAATTCATTCCCAATGTGCCAATGTGTTATATAGCAGCCTCCATTCCATATCATTGTAATACTCTAAACATTACATTTTTGCTGGATTATTCGGAGTACAAGCCGAGTAGAATATAGGTTATTCTGGTGTATTAAATTTCGATTCACATTTGAGTTCAGCCAAAATACCACGATAATAGGCGGTATTAGATAACCGCGCATAAACGTGGTAATGTCATGAAAATTGAAGTAGCAAATATGTTTTAAATGCAGCTTTTATAATCATAATAGTATATGACAATAGATTTTAATTCAAATCTCGCCTTAGGTAAGAAAGAAAGAGAAGAACGTGTTTTAGACTGCACTTTAATCAGAACAAAAACCATAGGCAAATAGCAAAAGAGATGAAATTGTCAGTTCGTGATATAGAAGAGATTGTAAATAGAGCAAAGCAAGAAAACGAACGGCAGGAACACAAATCATTATTCGTCTAAGCAGATGATATGTTTTCTGAAGGTAGCAAACCGGTAGACCTGAGAGGTAGCTATCAAGCTAAATCTTGGGTGTAATGGGTAGAAATAGTGGTAAGTCATCAAAGGCACTATTGTAAGAAAAGCAAAATATGAGCAATATCAGAGGTCGGCAGTGACACAAGCAAAATTAAAAACTACAAGTGCGACTAAATTAAGTTACAAAGCAGAATTATATAAAAATCTGCCGTTCCATCGAATTCTCTATTTTTGACGCACCAATTCCATTTACTTTTACTAAAAGTCGAATATCTTTACAATAGGACGACAGTCTAATAAGGATCTATAATCTTTATAATTAGTATTACACTCAATAAGGAATAATATGTGGATAAGAAATAAGTTCTCAGTGTCTACAAATAGTATAAGAGCAACACTTCGCTTGCCTATTTACCATTCATTTCTTCTGCTAACAGCGCTGACGGTTTATTCATTAATATCATTATCATTTGCGACACCCGATAATGCACTAGCACAAAACCAATCACAATCACAGAGACAAGGAGAAGTACAACAACAACGACAACCAAATATACTTGGATCTAACATCTACCAAACACAAACAATAGTTCTTGGAAAGAATATCAAAAATCTCGTAATAGTAATTCCAAATGAAGGACATGAAGACCCTACACAAACAAAGGGAATGAGAGTTATCAATCAGCCATACATACCACAAAATGCAGTTGTAAATGTTGGTACTACGGTAGCATGGTTAAATGCAGATGCAGGTCATCGTCACACTATAGCTTTAGTAGATGACAGTACAAAGAACGTTGTATTTAATAGTGGTAGATTTGATAACTATAATGCCTCAAAGTCATTTACACTTAATAATATAGGTACTTTTGCTTATTCCGGACCAAGCTATGATAGAGCATTTCCAAATTATAAAATGAATGGGACAATCACAGTAATAAACCAACCGCTTGCTACTAGTTTTAACACTACTGCCGATACGACATCACCATCGACCACAAAACCAGGAGGATCTGCCAATCCTGATACTATAGCTACGCTTATGGTACCGTCAAGTTTACTTGACAAAACCATCTCAGACCTGAAGAGTCAAGGTTTTGCAATTGACAATCAATACCCATTTTTGAGTCTACGTGGAGGAGGTTCGGCCTCTGGAGGAGATAAACAACAAGTATTGCTAGTATTGACAAGCTCAGGAAAGAATCTCAATCAAATAACATCTGCATTAGCACAAGTTGCAGCTACATTACCTTACAAGTAAGACAAAAGGTATCACTATATAGTTGCTTTACGAGCTGACGATGATCTCAAACTTATCATAAAAATAAAATATTCGGCACCAGTGCATGGCAAGCATACATTAGATTTAGAGTCCTATCTTTGGTACTAAAAATAAGCAATCTTCTTTCAGCTTATAGGACCAAGATAACGCATATAGTAAATAGACTTGATTATTTTTTATGATACGGTATCATATACTTTTTTCTGTTTCAGTAATGTTTGCGTTTATACTTATTATCACTGTCACCATCAATAATATAGCTTTTAACATAAACAACAATAACCATAGAGCTAATAGCAATTCTTTTTTGATGTCACTGGATACAAGTGCATTAGCTCAGGTTAGCAAGAGTGACAAAATACAACAATGGGTAGATAAAGAAAATAATGCGAAGATAATATTTACCTATGACCCTGAAAGCCCTATTATTGGTCAATCCACCAAACTTTTGTTTGGTATACAGGATTTGCGTACTGGAGCAGAGATAAAAGAAGGATTAGAGGCAAGGCTTATAATAACGAACGGGCGTGACATCCTTAAAATTGTTAATTCAACTTTTACCAAGGGAAACTTCTCAATAAACTATGCATTCCCTGATTCAGGTTCTTATCAAATTATATCGAGGATAGATTCAAAAAATTATTCTGAGCTTGCTTCATTCAATGTCTTTGTTCCTTCTCAAGCTTCCTCAAGTAGCTACAAATCTTTCGTCAGTCTGATGCTTTACTACGTTATCCCGGCTACCTCTTCAGCCGCTGGAATTGTCATATATTTATCCCACAAGAAAAAGATCTAATATTGGCGATATTCTCTAAAGATAGCTGTAAGGGTCTATGGTATGCTTCGTTAACAGATGGACTCGACTAATGATATAGAAATGCCTTTTTTGGATATATGCGTACACAATATTAGATTGCTTTGAAACATCTATTTGAAACAGTCTCTCATCAAAATAATAAAATACTGCCATCAGCAGATTATTCCTCTGAGGCTTTTGATAAAATCAGTAGATCTAGTTCCCACTTTGGCCAGTATCACTAGTATTTCCATAGTTAATATCGCTGCCGCATTTGTATTATTTCTTCTAGCATCTTCGTCATTATACATACTTCCAGCTTATAGTGATGGTCTATTTCAAGATCAGATATCAGCTTCAGTAGGAGAAAGGAAAGTTGGTTTATTTCTTAAAATGACGCCTCCAGTAATTACAACAGAGACACTGAAAAAAGGGCAGAAACCAACCATTGAATTTAGAGTGTTCAACGCCAATAACAATGGTACATATTTTCATGTGACATATCAAATTATCATACAGAAAGACAATAGGACATTGCTTAATCAATGGTTTCATCACCATTATGGAGATCTAAAGCTAGAGATAATTCCTAGGAATAGTACGACTACAAAGATATTTGCACAAAAGGACCCAATTTTTGATATATATACAGGCACATTAAACACACCAGTTTTGGTAGAAGGGCCAATTTTTTTAGATGGAGGTCTATATCACTTCAAAGTCAAAATAGCGACACTAGATGAGGACACGCATGTATTACCAGACAATCAACAAACGTTATATCAAGATTCACTCAGTGTGGGTGAAATCGAAAACAAAACAATATCTATTAGAGATAAACCAATTCCGGTTGATATTATATCATACTATGATAAGATAAATAATTTCCGGTTTGATAATAAATCGATGCAGATACAGTTTGATATGCCTTTTAATTGGGATGTCAATAGGCTAAATAAGACAAATTTTTTTGTGCATCAAGAGATCAGTATTCCCACGTCAAACGACTTTTCTTCTAATAGGTCCTATACTGCAGCAGCAAATGGAATCGACATTTCAAAAAGCGTAATACTAGATAACAGCAATCCTAAGAAAGATGTAATTCATATAATGTTATCAAAGAACCAGATAATTCAGGTCGCAAATGAGCTTGCAAAAAGCCGACAGACGAATGCAGATTTAATCAGATTTGTATTAAAGCCAGGCAATAATGGTAGCAGCAATATGCAAAATCCAATGATGTCCCATGCCTCGATGGTGCCTATGTCAGTAGGATCCGATTGAGTGGGCTACATATTATTAGCTGACATCCATGTATTATAAAATACCAGATCTAATACCAAAAATGATTTAATCTCATAGAAACCTTTGAATGGCAATATGTTATATGTAATATGATATATCATATGTAATATGTTACTATAGTGATAATCGATAGAACAAATAATCGACAGAGCACTTGAAGATCCTACAGGCATGGCATTTTTAGGGCCAAACGACATTTTGCTATTAGGGATTAGATATTCCATCTAATGATGGTCCACTTGCAGACAAAGTAGCAAATACTCCAGATGAAATGACTAAACAAGCAGGAGTGACAATTGGACAAGGATTTGGTGTAATTAGAGATATGCAGGTAGGACCTGGAGATGGATATTTGTATATTCTTACACTTCAAGGCAGCTTATATAGAATAGTACCTAGTTCTTCCCAATAGAAGTTAAAATCTCTGCAGTGCGTTATCTTTAGTTGATAAGCGTCAACCTTATCAGAATAATGTGAATCTAATAGAGTCCATTCCCGGACGATAATAGTCTTTTTTTGCATCAGAGAGCCTCATTCAGATTGTTCTTATATTAAGATGTATATTATGATTTTATTGATGTATGCATATATATATTATGAATATATTATGCATAGTAGCAATAATTTACAACAACCTT
>JBKPMK010000529.1:0-1265 GCA_046732115.1 Thermoproteota archaeon | reverse complement strand
GCATTGATATCGCATTGCGATATTGCAGTATTTGTGCTAGGTGTAAGAACCGGTGACATAAGGTCATCAACAAAATTTGTGTGTCCAATTCCATAAGAATGGCCAATCTCATGTTTTGCTATCGCTTCTAATTGAGATGAGCTAATTGAGTTTCCAAGAGCTTTTGTAGATATGGTTATGTCTACATGAGTTATAAAACCTCTGGAATCAAAACTAATTTGTGATTCTCCTGGCGCTACTAATTTGATGTTTTTTCCGCCTGATAGCTTAGGCCCACCCATACTAATAGCATGACTTAGTTTTGGTGCCTTGGAATTTGTGCTTATGTCTATATCTGCATTGCTATCAGTAACTTCTTGAAGCTGTATGTTTGGGATTTTTGAATTCCATTCATCTATGGTTTGATGTACAGCTTGTATAACTTTTTGATTAGCGCCTTCGTCTATTCTATAAGTTAATACCCCATTGGTAATTTCATTACCCCAAGAACAGCAAATCTGTAGTCCTAATGATGATGAACGCACTGCTGCAGCATTTGCGTATTGGTTAAAAAAATAATAATGTGATATTGAAAAATAAGATAATGATATTACGGCAGTCAGAATAGATACTGATATAGTGGTTAGTAACAAATTATGAAATGGTTTCATTGTATCAATTAATACATTTCAAATATATGAAGTAAGCCTTAATTCACAAGGTTTACTAGGTATTCTCTTAATTTTTATCTTAATGTGCTAGTAAGATGATATAAGTAAATAAATGGAAAAAAGGGCTTGTGATTATGAGGGCAGTATTAATGATGATGAAGTGAATTTGCCTGTACTGCTTGAAGCGGCAGAAGAGGTAGTAGATGTAAGTATTGTGCCTTTGGCGATGTCAAGACAGTTTGTAACTACTTTGTGAGTGAGACCTTGTACTGCCTTGTTTGCTGTGTTTATGCAGCTTATGAATGAGCTTAACTGCTTTTTAGTTAGAGTGTTTGGACCAGCTATGCCCGTAGAAGTTGAGGAAGAAACGCCGCCGAGGGTAGTAACACCACCATTATTTTTCTTTGAGACTGCAAATGCTGTATAAGAATGGTTGAAGCTAGCTGTGGTTGCAAGTGCTAAAGCTATTATCGATGCTGCTATTATTATAGCGATAGAACTTTTGTCGTTTTTGTCGTATGACATGAAAAAAGCATTATTATGTATGTATTAATACTGCTTTGTTAGCTACTTGAAGAGTAATAGTCAACTAATATTACCTCAGTATTGAGCACA
>JBKPMK010000528.1:0-21535 GCA_046732115.1 Thermoproteota archaeon | reverse complement strand
AGACGCAGTTTCAAATGCTACGCCTGATTCAAGCTATTTGGACTCATTTTTCAATGCAAAATCTATAGCGCTAATAGGAGCATCACCTGAGCCAGGAAAGATTGGAAACTCAGTCTTCGAGAGCTTAGTAAAACATGACTACAAGGGCAAGGTCTTTCCTGTCAATGCGAAAGGGTATTCTGAAATACTAGGTGTGCCTGCGTTTAAGAGTTTAGATGATGTTAATGACAAAATCGAAGTTGTCGTTGTAACAGTAGACCTGAAATTTGTACCTGATCTGCTGAAGTCTTGCGGCAGAAAAGGTATTCACAATATGGTAATTATTTCAGGTGGAGGTAAAGAACTTGGAGGTGAACGAGCAGCTATAGAACAGCAGATTAAAGAGCTTTCAAACAAACTAAGGGTAAGGATCATTGGACCTAATTGCATAGGCATGTTTAATGGTGAGAACAGACTAGATTGCGCTTTCCAGGGACATGAAAGAATGATTAGACCCAAGAAAGGGGAAGTTGCATTCTTGTCACAAAGTGGAACAGTAGGTATAGCCTTTATGGAAACTTCAGATTCATTTGGAACGAGCAAAATGGTCTCTTACGGTAACAGATCTGATGTAGATGAAGCAGATATGATCTGGTATCTCTCAGAAGATCCACAAACGAAAGTTATCGGATTATACGTAGAGGGATTTGGAAATGGCCGTAAATTCATGAATACTGCTAAACGAGTGATATCAGAAGGGAAAAAGCCCATTATTGTATTTAAGAATGGACGAAGTGCTAGGGGGGCCAAACAGGCTGCCTCACACACAGGGTCACTGGGTGGGTCATACATGGTAGTAAAGGGTGCTTTTGACCAAGCGGGCATTATTTCTGTAGATAGCTATGAAGAGCTCACGGGTTCTCTCAAAGCGTTCGCCTGGCAGCCTATTCCTAATGGTAACAGGGTAGCCATGATAACCAATGGAGCGGGGCCGATTATAGGAGCGATAGATCATTTCGAAAGACTTGGCTTGCAGATTGCTGAATTAACAGGCCATACGATCAATGCTCTTAAAGAGCACTATCCAGCAACATATGTTGTGGGTAATCCTTGTGACGTCACCGGATCCGCAAGTGCAGAGGATTATCGATTCGCTATTCAAGCTTTCATGGACGATCCTAATGTCGATATTATTATGCCATGGTTCGTATTTCAAGACGATCCATTGGAGGAAACCATCGTGGATGTATTGGCTAATTTCCAAAAGATGCTAAAAAAACCGATACTGGTTGGAACGATGGGCGGCCCATTCACAGAAAAAATATCACGACGTATTGAGGATGCAAATGTGCCGGTATACTTCTCCGTGATAACGTGGGTAACTGCCGCAGCTAGTATTGCTAAGTGGTCGCAGATATCCAAAAGACAGCTTTAGTTATATGGACGATGTCTTAACTAATCTCTATTTTTTCTATATTTTAAAAGAAAAAGTTCTTATATTTTAATAGCCAAGTTTATAGAGATGGAAAGCACGCAACAGAGTCAAATTGTAACAATAACACCAAAAGCAGCTGATAAAGTTGCTGAGTTCATGAAACAAGAAGGTAAGGACAGTCTTCTTCTTAGAGTATACGTTACAGGCGGAGGTTGCTCAGGCCTATCCTATGGCATGGGTTTTGAAGAAAATCCTGATGAGGATGACCATGTTATAGAGCAGAATGGAGTTAAAGTACTCGTTGATAGTTATAGTCAGCGATACCTAAAGGGAGCAAATATAGATTATATTGATAGCTTGATGGGTTCTGGGTTTAAGATCAACAATCCGAATGTAACAAAAAGCTGCTCCTGTGGTCATTCATTTAGTGCGGAATAAAAAGTATATTCTGTGCAGACCGCCAGAGTTCTAGGATCAACTGGAGTCTCTTTCTTTTATCATCCTTCATAGGGATAAGAGTCAGGGCCAGAGTCCTCTAATTTTTGTTGCTTCAACAACTCTGCCGACAGCCAACAATGTGCTTGCCTTCCTCATATTGACACCATATTTCTCATGAGTGCTGTAAACATCTGAGAAAGCCTTAGTAATGTTTTTGTCAAGCCTTTCGTTCACTTGGTCTTCACTCCAGTAATCCCTCCTTAAATTTTGCAGCCATTCAAAATAAGATACTGTTACCCCACCGCCGTTCGCAAGTATATCAGGTATCACGAGCGACTCATTTTTATAAAGCACCTCGTCTGCCTCAGGAGTAGTAGGTCCATTCGCAGCTTCTGCTATTATTTTCGCGTTGACTTTTCCTGCGTTCTTCTTGGTGATTTGGTTTTCAAGTGCCGCTGGAATTAGTATAGTGCATTCGGTTTCTAGCAAATCCTCATTCGTCACTGCCTTCGCTCCAGAGAAGCCTGCTACAGAGCCTGTTTTCTCCTTGTGCTTGCGCAGAGCTCCAATCTGTAAACCATTTTTATTATAGATTCCTCCCTTCGAGTCCGAGGCGGCAATAATCTTAGCTCCTTGCTCTTCTACAAGTTGCGCCGCAAATTGACCAGCGTTACCAAAGCCCTGAACAGCCACGGTAGCAGTTTTCATATTGATCTTAAGTTTTCTCGCGGCCTCCCTGACCGTAAATGAAAGCCCTCTGCCAGTTGCTTCGTTTCGCCCGAGAGATCCTCCAATTGCTAGAGGTTTGCCTGTAATAATCTCAGGCTGCACAAAATTTCCTTTTAATGCGGAGAATGTATCCATTATCCATGCCATCTCTTTACCGCCCGTATATACATCTGGGGCTGGGATATCCCGATGAGGTCCTATAATATCCGCGATAGAGTATGCGTACCTTCTAGTCATACGCTCGAGTTCGTCCTCGGACATTTCTTTTGGATTGCAAACAATGCCTCCTTTACCACCTCCATATGGAATGTCGGCTATTGCACATTTCCAAGTCATCCACATGGACAAGGCTTTAACTTCGTCAATTGTCACTTGAGGATGGTATCTAATACCGCCTTTGAATGGGCCACGTGCATCATTATGTTGAGATCTATATCCTGTGAAAACCTTAATTTCTCCGTTGTCCATTTTGGTTGGAAGCGAAACCGTCAATACGCGTTTTGGATGAGCTAAAATCTGTTGCATACCACTGTCAAGTTTTATCAATTTAGCCGCTTCGTCCAGTTGCTTTAAGGCAACTTCAAAGGGGTTAATTGCAGCTATGCTACTGGTTGATGGTTCTGACATTAGAATGTCTCAAAAAGCTGATATATTTAAGTGTTGAATCAACTCGGCTTCTATCCAAACCAATTTTCGCCATCGTTTTACTTAAAGTTCGCTGCAATTTAGTTATTATCAACTTACCTATCACAGGTTTTGCATTCGCTCAGATATCAAAGTGCGCAGCTGCTCATCTGTCTTGCCTACGTGATCAATTCCGATAGTATTTGCAATCTCTTCAAGTTTCTTACGCTCGGACACGACCGGTGTTGTAATCTTTGGACCGACATGCGCAGCAGTCCACTCAGTTTCTCTTTTCGTTGTCTGGTCGATCTCTCTTTTGAATAAATCTCTAGCCTTTTCATATTCTCCAGCAGCCTTTCCTAGAGTGCGAGATAATCCTGGCAATCTCTTTGAACCAAATAGCAAAAACAAGCCCATTAGTATTATTATAATCCACTCAGTTCCTCCTATTTGCTTCAGGAAGGCGTCTAATGGTATCATCGTATATAATCTGGGATCGGGACGATGAGAATTAAACATTTCCAAAACAATAGCAAACCGTAAATCCAATACAGATAAATTCAGAAGAAGATTTACGAAGCGTAGTATTGTAATGAATACTGATAATCTCAAACTCATCTATGTCTTACTTGATGGCATTGGTGACCTACCCCATCCTCTGTTAGGAAACTCAACTCCACTAGAAGTCGCCCGCACTCCAAATTTGGATAAGCTTGCTTCGAATGGATGTATGGGTAATGTGATAAGCGTTGGCAAGGGAATTGCTCCACAATCGGATATTGCAGTGTTTAACATGCTTGGATATACCTTCAAGAATGGAGGTTATGTTGGACGAGGAGTAATAGAGTCAATTGGATGCAATATTGATTTCCAAGAGGGAGATCTAGCGCTAAGAGGAAATTTTGCAACTGTAACCGAAGATTTGCGTCTCGTAGATAGAAGAGCTGGTAGGCAAATAACTAGAGAAGAAGCTGAAGCAATTTGTGAAACGCTGCGAGATAGGATTATCTTTACTGACAAGAATGCTTCTGTTGTAATAGAACCCACTGTATCTCATCGTGTTATAATTAGGCTAAGACACACTAGACTGAAATTATCAGAAAATATCACCAACACGGATCCCGCCTATGATAAAATCAATGGAATAGGGATAGCCAAAGCAACAAGCGATGAGATGGTCATGCAAAAATCAATCGCCCAGGACGAAACACAGAACTCAAAATTGGCTGCTACGCTAGTAAATGAATTTACTGATCAGGCTATACGATTGTTAAGACATCACCCTATTAATGAAGTGCGTATTAAAGCAGGTAAGAACCCAATGAATGCAATTCTGCTGCGTGATCCTGGTTGTAGACTTCCAAAAATCGATCCGATCGGTAAGAAATACAGAGTCAAAGTAGCCTCTCTGGTTGATATGCCTGTCGAAATAGGAATATCAAAAGTCTTAGATATGAAGGCATTTGAAGCTGGAGGAATTAATGATTACGAACAAAAAGCCGCTCTCTCAGCTAGGATTATCGAGGACTTTGATATACTGTATGTTCATATTAAGGGACCAGATGAATTTGGACACGATGGTGATGCAAAAGGCAAAACACAAAACGTCGAGGAGATCGACGGCCGTTTCTTTGGTACTCTTCTAGATTCCTTAAAGGTCAATGATACTACTATTGTGATATCGGGCGATCACTCGACCCCATGTATAAATAAAGCTCATTCGGATGATCCTGTTCCTCTATTAATATCGGGCGAGAGGGCAATGAAGGATAACAGTGCCAGATTTACTGAAAGCTACGCATCAAGAGGCAAACTTGGTTTGCTTATGGGTGCAAGTGTACTCGACACTGCGATAAACATGGTACGCAAATAGGGATGTCACATTAACTTCGTATCACGCATTCATTTTCCATGTTTGACTAAAACACGGACTTGCCCAACTTATTAGTTAGCCATGGGCTCGTAGTCCTGCTAAATGTTAGTTAACATTTGAGCCGCTTTCGAACAGGCTCGTTGACATGTTCATATTGCTTGTAGTGCATACGATCGTTTGTGATATTTGATGATAGGAAAATGTGATCGATGTGGAATGAACAATGTAGAAGTAATGTCAATAGGGAGGCCACGTTCCAACGACAGAGAAAATTTATGCAACCAATGTAGACCTGCTGACGGTACTTATGCATACTAGGCTATTGCTCGTACTCTGTAGGTTGCCGATTACCAAAGCAGCAGCCAGTACACATTAGCACTGAATGTTAGTGAATGTTAGCTATCTGAATGATAGTGCAAATTCAGGTCATTAGGAACGGACGTATAGTCTATCGAAATGAAGACCATCGTTTCAACAAAATACTTAGCCTGTTCCACATCCGTTCATTCGTTTGCAACTGTAGGGACAAGAATTCAACATAACTGCTCAAGCTAGACTAGCCAGATAAGCGTTGAGGTTCCGCAACTTAGTATCAATACTCTTTGAGGACATATTTAAATAGACGGTCACTTTGACTTTACTGTCTATATGTCTATTCATACCATGCTGGTTGTGGAGTTAATAGTGAGAGGATGCTACCTCCTATGAGGACTAAATTTGGTTTCACGCAGGGGCTGAACGTAGCTAGGTTAGGTCTCGATGAGACTGAGGTTATTACAGCATGCCAAATTGCTGACAGAATGGACTATGATTCGATTTGGGCCATGGATCATTCTAACGTCCCGCAATGGAAGAATGCTATAGTTAATGACGCATGGATCATGCTTTCTGCGATCGGCGCGCTCACTAGGAACGTCGAAGTGGGCACATGCGTTACTGATGCGATAAGGCGACACCCATCTACAATAGCGCTTTCCACTATTACTCTAGATAGGATAACTAATGGCAGGGCTATCTTAGGCATTGGGGCAGGGGAGGCACAGAATGTAGTAGATTTTGGAATCGATTTTAGCAAACCGGTATCGAAGTTTAAAGAACAATTAGAAGTAATTTCTAAACTTTTTGAATCTGATTCCTACAACCATGTAAACTATAAAGGCGAATATTATAAGTTAGATAACGCGAGCCTACAAGCGAAGAGTATTCGTACGCCTAGGCCTCCTATATATATAGCAGCAGGAGCACCGAAAACTCTAGAATTGTGCGCAACATACGGTGACGGTTGGATTCCTATAGGCTATACCCCTGAATTATTTAGACATCATGCAAACTCAATAAAACATACTGCGAGGAATATCGGAAGGGATCTCTCAGGATTTCAGTTTGCTAACGATGTAGACGTATACTTCACAGACGACGGAGAAGAGGCATGGAATAAGATGAAAAATGCAGTAAAGGTAAGTCTCTATAAACCAGAGTTGTTGAAGGTACATAATATAACCCAGGACTCTGAATTTGATTTCAGGAGGTATTTTACAGAATATGCAATGAACAAACCTGAGCTTATGGATCAGATGAAGAGAGCTGCTCTAAGAATACCCGATAGCGTAGCTAGAACAGCGATAGGTGTTGGCAAACCAGATGATGTAATTGAAATGCTGGAGAGGTTTATTAGAGCTGGCACTAACCATTTCATCATACGATTCTGGGGCGAAGGCTATTTTAAGAATATCGAAATCTTTGGTAATAAGGTGATCCCTTATTTCAGAGATCAAGAAAAAAAATAATATTTCAACTTTTATATATAAATATCTAGAGTATTTGAGACTGTCTGTTTTTGCGGAATATTTTGATTCGTCGTTGTCAGGGCTTGCGCATCAAAACCCATTTTTCTAAGCGTTGAAGCAAATTCAGAAGCAAATCCATGGAATGTGTAGATCTTTTTTGCTTTACTTGCTCTTACCACATTAATGAGTTCCCGATAATCGCAATGATCACTCATGGGCATACAGTAGTCTAAATCCATCATGAACTTGTATCCTCTATTAATGGCCCAACCACTGAAACCTATTGTTACTGCTCCATATACTCTCTTCAATTCTTTGACAAATGAACTTCTGGCGCTGGTCAGAGGCGCTATCATAACCCATGGCTTACTCTTTCTCAGCAATCCTCTTTTCTCGGCGAGAGAATATTTCATGGTACTCTTTAACGGAATGCCCAACCTCATGTAAAGGCTATTTATCTTGTGGATTGAGTCATATACAAACATAGGCTCCCAGTGCCCAAAGAGAGCGGTCAGAAGTTGAGCTTTTCCTACCGGATAGCCCATCAATATAACAGGGACTCCGAGATCGTACATATCCGAAATAATACTATTAGTTTTATGGACAATTTCTTCTATTTGTGGGAACAAATATTCCGGCCGTCCAAAGGTTGATTCCATTATTAGAGTCTTCGCGGACGGGATGAGGGCAGGATCCATAAAAGCTCTCTTTCTGGTAGCGATGTCACCAGTATAGTACAATTCATTCTCTACCAACAATCCTTTAGAGCCTAAGATGTGTCCGCTGTCTACTAGCTCAAATCCTTCACACCGCTCAATTGCGTTCGTCATTTTATATCCCCTGGCTTTAGCGATTAACGATGTGGGGCTCGATATTAAGGTGGTGACGGCGGAGTTACGTTTAGCAGTCTTTTTGTACAAATGATCGGTATGTGCATGAGAAACGAATGCAAAATCACAATTCATGAGACTCTTCGGGTCAAGTGAAATTCTTTTACCATTGCTATTTACCACTATACCGCATTCTGAAAACACAACATGGAGATTCACGTGGATTGCAACTGTATCCTTAATTTGACTTGTATTTGAATATTGACTATTTCATATAGCGTGAAATAGAAACAAAAAGTCAGCCTGCGTTGCTATTCGCAACAGCTTTTATTTTTTGTTGTCAGTTAGTCAAAATTATTGAACCTTGCGTTATTCAATTGTATTTTCAAATACCTGACGAGCGGAGCGTGCTACCAGGCTTTTATATACTCATAATAAATCTTAATTTACGAGAGGAGCTTTTGTGATAAACCTTGGCATACTAATTTCCGGCAGAGGAACTAATATGGCTGCAATCCTTTTAGCAATACAGAGACGTATAATTAAAAATGTGAGGCCTTCTATTGTCGTGTCTAATAAATTGGACGCCCCCGGACTAAGAATTGCTTCTGAAAAATTCAATGTTCCTGCCAAAGCGATATTAAGCAATGGCTCGAAGGGCTGGGAATACGATCGACAAATAGCTTCAATTTTAAATGAGTATGGTGTGACGGGAAGACATGGTCTGATCTGTCTAGCAGGGTTCATGCGTATTGCAAGTCCAGAGTTTGTGAGGGAATACAAAATGCGAATAATGAATATACATCCTTCGCTTCTTCCAACTTTTCCTGGGCTTCATGCACAAAAACAGGCGATTGAATATGGCGTAAAGGTGACAGGATGTACTGTTCACTTCGTAGATGAGGGCGTGGATACTGGTCCCATAATAGCTCAAAAAGCTGTTCCTGTATATGACTCAGATACAGAACACACCCTCTCATCGAGGATTTTAAAACAAGAACATAAGTTGTACACGAAAAGCGTAAAGCTATTTGCAGATGGTAAACTCTTGGTAAAGGGGCATAAGGTTTTCATTCGATCATGATAAGAATATAATCAAACTTTATAAAATATGGGTGCGCCTTATTCGCAGTTGCTAGTCAAATTCTAGGGTAGCCTGAGAATCAAGGTAACTGAAGATGCCAGTTCAAGAACGCGACCGCCAAAAGGTCAAGGTCCACCGTACGCTGGGTTTATCAATATGGATAGATAGTTGAGTCGCATACATATGCATGTCCTTATTAAATAGAATATGAGAGAAAAATCTTAGGCTAAGGCCGCTAAATTTTTATTCTTATGGAGAGAAGAAAAACAGATGTCTAATGACGCATATAGAAATTGTAAAAAATTTAGCGGGTGTTTGTGAAGTGTTTCTGAAAGATATTTCGATTCAAACGACCTATCAGGATTTGCTGTTACACAGGTATAGACTAAATTGGGCCATGGAGGTAGTCGGGAATATCAAAAACATATACTCAAAAAAACAAAGTGCGTATAGAAATACTCAAGAAACGCAATGCGTTGTCGATGTGTGAAATTTTCAAGAGAAGCGTGGTCATCCAGAAGCGTGTTATAAATTCCTCGCAATACAAATCTGCTAGCACGATAGGAGTCTATTTTCCTATCGGATCTGAAGTTAGAACCGAACACATTATTAGGACAGCTCTGAATAATCAAAAGCTCGTTTTTCTTCCGAAAACAGGATCTGATAAAATCACTTTTTTCCGGATTTTCCAAGCGGATTTTACTGAAAACAACTTGGTACAAGGCAGGTTCGGAATTTTAGAACCGCCAGGCTCCTCATATGATGTCCACGAAGACATCGATTTGCTGATTGTACCAGGCGTTGGTTTTGATACATGTGGCTATAGGATTGGCTATGGAAAAGGATATTATGATAGGTTCATCAAGGAAAACAGTTTTCATTACTCGATAGGGCTAGGATTTCAGTTTCAAGTATTAGATAGTAGGCTCCCTCATTCTGACCTTGATCAAAGGCTCGATGCTATTGCTACAGAAACAAACATGCTTGTTTGTCAACGTTAGAATACCTGTTTGCTATGTCTTTCCTATAATGATAATCGTTTCTTCCCCAACTGATTCTTCGGACTGCTGAGTACGCATTATCTATAGCATTTCTAACTGTATAACCCAGAGCAGTAACCCCCAGGACCCTGCCACCACTAGTTACTATTAGGTTGTTCGTGTCTATCTGAGTGCCTGAATGAAAGATCTTAACGTCATTGCCAAAATTATAATTAAGACCATTAATCGGATGGCCTTGCTCATATGTTTCTGGATAGCCTTTGGAAGCCATAACAACACAAACGGCAAACTTGTTCTTCCACTCAATTGGGGATACCGAATCTAATTTTTCACGGCTAGCGGAGTCTATATATTCAAAAAGATCAGATTCCATTCTCATCAAAATAGATTGACACTCTGGATCGCCCATTCTAACGTTAAATTCTAAAACATAGGGTTTCTTTGTATTTTGCTCGACCATTATTCCTGCGTATAAAAAGCCTTTGAAGGGATTTGCCTTTTTTTTCATGCCTTCAATTACTGGAAGCATTATGCGAGACATGATGCTATCATAAAGTTCTTGATCCATAAGTGGCGTAGGTGAGTAGCTACCCATCCCTCCGGTATTCGGACCTTTGTCACCATCGAATATACGCTTATGATCTTGACTAGAAGATAGAGGAATAATCGTTTTACCATCGCAAATTACTATGAATGAGCATTCTTCCCCTGATATTTTCTCTTCTATCAAAATCCGGTCGCCGGCAACGCCGTATTGTTTTTTCAGCAAAATGCCGTCTATTGCATCAATGGCTTGGGCATGATTATTGCATACTACGACGCCTTTTCCAGAGGCTAGGCCATCAGCCTTTACTACGAGATCACATTTTTCTGTTGCAACATAATCCTTAGCTTTTTCTGCATCAGAGAACGTTTTAAATCGAGGAGTAGGAATAGCATTTTCATACATAAATTTTTTTGCAAATATTTTACTCGATTCAAGAAGCGAAGCCTGTTTTGTTGGTCCGAAAATCCCAAGCTCGTCTTCTAAAAATGAGTCAACTATGCCGTTGGCCAATGGACACTCAGGACCGACTATTGTAAAACAGTCGTTTTGTTGAGCAAATGCTTTTAATCTATCAATCTCAAGAGCTTGGATTTTCACATTTTGGCGAGTTCCAGCATTGCCAGGCGCGAAATATATCCTTTTGATATCCTTGCTTTGTGATAATTTCCATCCTAATGCATGTTCCCTGCCACCGGAGCCCACTATCAAGACGTTTATCAAATAATAGAATGGACTACGCTGAAGCATAAGAATATTATCTTTGGGCCATGGAAAATAAATAATTAGATATCATTCTTCTAGTCTGTTTTTATGTGATATAATTGATGCAATGGTATGGAAACACAGCATGCGGAACGTCCGAAAAGAGGACTGGGTTCAGCAAACGAAGAAACAAGACTGCGAGTTGCAAGAAAAGGCGGTATTTCACCCCACCACGTGAGAGGACTTGCTGCTGCTAACCCAGAAACTCGATCCAGGGTGGCCAAAGCTGGTGGTGATGCAAGAGCTCAAGATAAAGATGGCCTTAGAGAAGCAGGCAGAAAAGGTGGCGAAACCGTAAAAGCAGAATACGGAGTGCAATTTTATCAGTCAATAGGCGAAAAAGGCGGCGAATCAGTAAAAGGAAAATATGGTATTGATTTTTATCGCGAGATCGGAGAAAAGGGAGGAGGCATAGTAAAAGAGCGATACGGTAGCAAATTCTACAGTGAGATTGGAAAACGTGGCGGCGAAACAGTAAAACAAGAACGTGGACCAGAATTTTATAGTCTTATCGGCAGAAAAGGAGGAGAAGCCAAGACAGATGAGACCACCGATTCAGACAGTGCATCGGCTTAGTAGGTTCGCTGTGTTGTCAAGCAACACTACCTTTAAAAACCCGTTGTATTCAGCGTCGTTGAAATCCGTGCGTACAAATTTATTGTGTTGCTTTGCCTGCTCGATGCTTTTAATATGATAACATATTCCATCATTAGACATTGTTTTATAGTAGTAATGCTTGCAGGAACAGAACTGCAATTCCAGATCAGCCCAATGTTCGTCGTCCTTTCCCACGACGGTCCAAATTTCCCTACCACTAGGTGAGAAAACATGAAGCTTTACTGAACCTAGGTTTACAGCCTCTTCTATTCTAACAGCAAGGCCGTTATTCATATGTGGGTATTGGTGTTTGAGCATTTGTTTATTTAAACGTGATCTGTAAGGAAAAGGAGAATAACATATTGCCTTGACCACTCAAAGTGGTATCGGTGCTGACATTACGTAGTAGTGAGATTTATTTCATTGTAAGTCTAATCCATTATGTGTCCAAAATTAGCACCTTGCACCCGTATCCTGCGCTGGTGGTAGATGGCAAATGGAATGCTAAGAAGCACAAGTGTATCGCTATATCTGATTTGCATATTGGATTTGAATCTGATCTCTACTCCAGAGGAATTAACCTGAATTTGCATCTCATCGTTGATGAAATGGCCAAAGATATAATCAATCTGACTAAGACACAGAAAGCAGATAGTATTATTATACTGGGAGACTTAAAAAACACGATCGGATCTATAAGCAAGGAAGAATGGGAAAAGGTTCCACGATTTTTTAAGTTAGTATCTGAATTCGCAGATGTATATATGATTCCTGGTAATCATGATAGCAATATCAGGTTTTTAGCACCAAATAATATTACTATGATTAGTACGTCTGGCTTAGTTCTGGATGACAACTTGTTTATCCATGGACACTCAATGCCATTTTCAAGTGGATCTAATATAAAGCGAATAATTATGGGCCATATTCATCCTGTGTTTATAAAAAGTGGAAGTACCATTAACGGACAGCGAGTTTGGATTTATCTCAAAGTCAGAACGGAAGCAATTTGGCCCAAGACTAATGGCATATTAGATATTATAATTGTTCCATCCTTTAACAAGCATCTCTTTGCAATGACCGAGCGCGGCTACAGAAAATCAATTTCTCCATTGATTAGTAGAGTATTCAAGTATAATGCTATCGAATGTGCGATGGTAGTAACACTTGATGGTTCAATAATTGGCGACACAGAAACGCTGCGTAACATCATTTTTAAAAATTAACCTGACTCGAAGTTAACACACTCCTGTTTGGATGTGTTGTTGTTGTTGTTGCAATGTATTATAGACTCAAATAGGGTCTCAAAGGACTCACGCTAGGAGTGTGGTTCTTGAGCCACGCAAGGGTCTTTATGAAGGAAGAGGCTGCTTCTATAGTTGTTAGGACTGGTACGCCTGTTTCTACTGCTTTCCTTCTTATAAGATATTCGTCATACAGCATGCCTACATATTTCTCAATCGTGGACGTAGATGGTATATTAATAATGAAGTCAATTTTATGTTCGAGCAATAAATCAGATATATTCGGTTTACGGTTCGGTTCGCTAATTTTGTAAACTTGTTCAATTTTGTTAGAAATATTCTTCTCAATAAATTCTGCAGTATGCTCGGTAGCGATTATATTGTATCCAAAAGATGAGATCTGTGAAATTATTGGTAGTAATCTTTCCTTGTTCCCTTGACCGCCAATTGTAACTAATGCCGTGCCGGCCAAAGGAAGTGAGTACCCAGCAGCAATATAGGCTTTAGAAAGAGCGTCATAAAAACTGCTTCCAAAACATGCTACTTCTCCTGTTGATTGCATTTCTACACTAAGTAATATATCTGCGCCCTCAAGTTGCATGAATGAAAACTGCGGGACCTTGATTCCGAATGCTGTTGTGCCTTTCAGCCACAAATCCCTTAAACCTTGTGGTAACACTTTATCCAACATTGCCCTCGCAGATAGGTTTATCAAATTTATTCCTATAAACTTTGAAACAAAAGGCATAGATCTTGATGCCCTAACGTTGGCTTCTATAATCGATACTTCCTCATCCTTAACCAAGTACTGTATATTGAAGGGTCCCCTAATTTTCAGCGCCTTACCAATTGTGATCGAATATTCTAGAATAGTTTCAATAGTTTTTCTATTTAATCTCCATGGTGGAATGCACATAATCGCATCGCCAGAGTGGATGCCAGCATTATCAATATGTTCAATGATAGAACCAATTATCACTTCTTTTTCTGATGCTACGCCGTCCACTTCAACTTCTGCTGCATCCTGTAGAAACTTACTTATCACAACAGGATGTTCGGGATTAATACTTGTTGCATCAGTCAGGTATTGTTCCATCTGATGCTCTCCCCAAACGACCTTCATTGCTGCCCCACTAAGCACATAGGATGGCCGAACTAGTACAGGATATCGTACAAGCGCGGCGAATTGTTTTGCTTCTGACAAGGTGGTGAATATCCTCCATGGCGGCTGCTTTATTCCCAATATATCCATCAATCGTCCAAATTTAGCTCTGTCTTCAGCAGCGTCTATTGCATCGCTGCTCGTGCCGACGATTTTAACTCCAGCCTTAGCAAGTTTTGGAGTCAGGTTGTTGGCGGTTTGTCCTCCCACACATGTCACTATTCCACTTGGCTGCTCTTTTTGATATATATCCAATACCCTTTCAAAAGTTAGTTCTTCGAAGTACAGTCTTTCCGGGATATCGTAGTCAGTGGAAACTGTTTCTGGATTGCAGTTGATTATTGAGACCTCGCTTACGCCATTTTCCTTCAGCCCCCACACCATGTTCACAGTTCCCCAGTCAAATTCAACACTGCTTCCAATTCTATACGGGCCAGCGCCTAGGACTAGAGCACTATTTTTATCGCTACGCTCAAACACAATATCGTCGGTCTGTCCTCCATAGGTCATGTACAAATAGTTTGTTTTTGCAGGCCACTCAGCAGCCAATGTATCAATTTGCTTAATCGAGGGTTTGATGCCGAACCTTTCCCTCAGTCTTCTTATTTTTAATTCCTCTACATCTAGACATCTTCCGATCTGTCTGTCAGAAAATCCAATTCTTTTTGCTTCCCTAATTACATTCTCTTCAAAGTCTGACTTTTGCAGCTTATATTCCATGTCGACAATATTTTTTATTCTTGAGACAAACCAAGGATCGATCGCCGACAGTTTACTTACCGCTGCAATACTCATTCCTGCCTTTATTGCATTAATCACAGTGAAGAGTATCTCATCAGTTGGCTGTAGTAATGCCTGTTCTATGGCTTCTATGTCTTCAGACCTTGCGCGAGTATTGATATCTCCATTCGCTAGTAAACCGTCTTTACCGATTTCGCACATCCTTATTGCCTTTTGGATAACCTCTTCAAAGCTAGTTCCTATTGCCATTACTTCACCAACCGACTTCATAGCGCTACCGAGCTTGCGCTTGACTAATTCAAATTTTTGGAAATCCCATCTAGGCATCTTCAGAACGATGTAATCCAAGGATGGTTCAAAATAAGCGCTGGTGACCTTTGTGATTCTATTAATCAATTCAGGAAGCGAGTATCCTAGTCCTATCTTTGCCGCCATATATGCCAAAGGATAACCCGTGGCCTTGCTAGCAAGTGCAGAAGATCTTGAAAGTCTCGCATTGATCTCAATCGCACAATATTCTTCAGAACTAGGATTCAAGCCAAACTGAATGTTACACTCTCCCACAATACCACAATAATCAGCTGCGCGTATCGCGGCTGAACGCAGCATATGATACTCAAAATTATTCAATGTCTGCGAGGGAGCTACCACTATATTGTCTCCTGTATGGACACGCATAGCCAGTACGTTTTCCATGTTACAAACTACTATGCCATTTCCATTGTTGTCTCGCATGACTTCATACTCAATTTGCTTCCAATCGCCGACGTATCTTTCTATTAAGACTTGGTGAACCATACTTAGTACAAGACCCCTCTGAACAATCTCTTGCAGTTCGTATTCGTTATATGCTACACCACCTCCTTTACCACCTAGTGTATAGGCCACCCTAACGATAACAGGATAACCAATTTCCTTAGCCGTTGTCAAAGCTTCTGACAGTGAATAGACTGGAGCGCTTTTTAAAACTGGAATATCGCTATTCTTCATTGACTCCTTGAATAGCAGCCTATCTTCTGTAATTTCAATTCCTCTTATTTTTGTACCCAGTACCTTGATACCATATTTATCTAATATGCCAGACCTTTGTAGAGCCACGCCACAATTGAGAGCAGTCTGCCCACCAAATCCTAACATTATAGAATCAGGTCTTTCAGCCTCAATTACTCTTCCAACGAACTCGGGGTTGATAGGAACCAGATACACTCTATCTGCAAACCTTGTATCTGTTTGGATTGTCGCAATGTTTGGATTTATTAAAACACTGTTGATTTCATCTTCTTTTAGGGCCTTTAGACACTGTGAACCGGAGTAGTCAAATTAGCGGTCATGACGACTTTCGCCTGCTTCCCCGATCTTAATTGCGCCGCTACCCAGAACTAGAACATTTTTTATAGTTTCTAGCTTTGGCAATTTTCCTCCCACTTCATATCGTTGGATTATCTCCAAGCGTTAGATCCTTTTATTTTTATTGGGTCCTCATCAACACTTTCGATTAGTTTTCTTAATTTGTCAAAAACAAACAACGAATCATATGGTCCAGGAGATGCTTCAGGATGGAATTGTACCGCGATGATAGGCTTTGACGTATGCTCGATACCCTCTACAGTATTGTCATCAACGTTCTCAAACCAAATTTTGAAATCTGTATTTTTGAGGCTGGACGGGTCTATACCATATCCGTGATTTTGACTAGTAATGTACGACCGTTTTGTATGAACGTCTACACATGCTTTGTTTTGACCACGGTGACCAAACTTGAGCTTGTAAGTATCAGCTCCACCGGCCAATGCAAGGATTTGGTTTCCAAGACAAATACCTAAGGTAGGCGTAGAAGAATATATTAACTTAGAAGCCGTCTTGATAACAACATCGCAAACCTTTGGATCGCCTGGCCCATTACTAATTACCACCCCCTTAGGCTTGTATGCTATTATTTTCTCAAATGGCGTATCCCACGGAAGCTGTACTACCCTATACCCTATTCTAATAATATTACGTATAATGCTATACTTTGTCCCCGTATCAAGCACGATTATACAATCTTTGTTTTTATCTCCATATTCTAACTGAATATTTACACTGACCTCGGGAAGAAAATTTTGATCATCATAACTTTCATTCTTAATCAGTTGTCTCATTTTACCCTCTTCAATGGGCGTTTCTGAGACCGAAACCGCACCAATCATGACTCCATTAATCCGTAATTTCTTAGTGAGCTCACGCGTGTCAATTCCATAAATGCCTGGTATTTGTTCGTCATTCAGCCACTCATCTAATGTTTTAACGCAGCTCCAGTGGCTAGCGACACTCGACAGCTCATGAACTATAAGCGCCTTTACCTGAATCTTATCTGATTCGAAAAATTTTGGTAATCCGTACCTGTCCCGAACCGACATACTGGGAACACCATAGTTTCCTACTAACGGGTAAGTAATACATAATATCTGCCCCCGGTAGGACGGATCTGTAAGAGCCTCTGTGTAACCAACCATTCCAGTATTAAAGACCACCTCGCCTGAGATTTCGCAAGGTTTCCCAAATCCAATACCATTAAAGACAGTTCCGTCTTCTAACATTAGCTTTGCTTTATATCCGCTATAGCGTCTTTCTAGTACCGGAATTTTAGACCCTCAAGAATTGATTTATGTTACAAATTTAAGTTTTTGCAACGCGTAACTGATCCTTAACTGTTCATACAATTTTCACAATTATCACGATAAACACCCGCGCAGTATTAATCGACATCATATAAAGCAAGCTCAACTTTCATTCGCTATTTTGGGCGTTTGATTTCATGTGTATTTTTTGCACGTGCATAAATCGACCCGTCTATGACATGCTATGCAAACAGTAATAGTGTCGCATCCTAGAGGAGTGCATGCATTAATTGGGATCGTTTCCCTACCACAAAGACACTTCATATAGCTATAGTTGTGGATTTTACTGGTATTATCCCTTTGTTTGACTGTCTCTCGCTTTATTCTGAGCTAACAAGGTTGTCAATAAAAATCTTACACGTAATAAATAAAGGTAAGATTGTAGCCTGTCAAATAGGAATGAACGCAGAATTAAAGGTGCATCCTTCGTTTTTCCGAGAATTTGCTACCAAGACGTGGGTTTCTCCCACTGACATAGTTAAGGAACTAGTGGAAAATGCTTTTGATGAAGACGCTACTCAGGTTATTGTCACTCTTCAAGATGACGGGAACCTTACAATTGAGGACAACGCTGGGATGGATAATGATGATATGGAAAAATTTCTACTGTTGGGATCACCACACAAGGTCAACGAATCCATATCACCCAAATTAAAAAGAATCAGGACGGGAAGGTACGGCACCGGGCGACTGTCCTTTCTTACTTCGTTTGAGAAAATGAAGATAAGAACAAAACGCAATAACTTTAGTCTCTCAGCATTGATTGACAGCAGCACAGTGGACAGGTTGTTTTCAGGCAATGCCACCTTAGAAACTCTGAGCGAACAGCCGCTCATGAGGGATGGAACAGAACTCACATTGACGAATCCTAAAGTTCCAATTGACATTTATAGACTCTCCAAAGAGCTCCGAAAATTAGCAATCTTAAGACAACCAATGTTTGAAGTATTTATCAAAAGTGCTCTGAACTTCAATGAATGGGATTTCACTGGTGCGCAACTAATAAAGGCTCCAGACATTCAAGGCCATCGAATTCCTGTCAATCTAGACAACGGGAAAATAACCGGTGAAATAGTCATATCAAGACGCCCACTCTCTGAGGACGAAAAAGGTATAGCTATTATGGTTGGAAGTCACGTAGTAACCCGTAGCAGTTTTGATTTCGATACGAAATTCAAGAGAGTAACCGGTTATATCAGATGCAATTCCCTTACATCTCGGTTTGCAGACAAGTCTGCCTTGATTGAAGACGAAGAGTATGATAGATTCAATCAGACAATGAGGACGTTTATCGTAGACACGGTTCTTCCCAGTTTAACAGACTATGAAGATGTTTTAATCACAAGAGAAGAATCTAGGATCTATAAAGAAATTGACAAGGTTTTAGGACAGGCTATTATTGAAAATGTTGAACAGGACGAGCTCGAAGGGTACGAAATGGTTCAAATGAAAGAAATTGGCCCCACAGAAAATACAGAAACTTCTAGTGTGAATTATGTGGAAGAGCTACCTGCTAGAGACACTTCTGCAGGTTCCGCAACCACACACAATATTAATCAAGATAGGCAAGCAACAACAGAGCAAACTCAAGCTCATAATGAAATCGCCTCTCTTATCCAAGATGACGACTTGCTTTTGTCCGAAGCAAAATATGCAAGCGAAAATCACCCAGAAATGGTACAAGAAGCTAGCATATTCTCACCGTCTGAGATGGAGCACAGGACTCCCGCATCCGGACAGCAAACGTATGAGACCGAAGTAAGCTCATCAACTCAAGTAAGTGGATCTCAACTTAAAGAACGAAGAGTTAGAAGACCTGTTCTTAAGAAGACGTTTGCATTGAAGAAAGTTGGATACAAGGTAATTCCATATGAAGATGAGTCTGACTCTAGATACAGCTTTACAAATGAAAACGTCGTATTCGTAAATAAAGCCAACTCTACCTATCGTGCAGAAGCAACGAGGGGCGACGAGTTTTTACTAAGGCATATTATAGGAATAGTTGCTGAGGCGATTGCTGAAACCAAATATCCTGAAGGCAAGGATGCCTTAGAACTGCAGAACAGGCTCATTGCTGAAGCCATAAGGATTCACGACTATTCGGTAATTAAGAAAGTATGACCAACATTTATTAGTCGTCGGTAAGCCATGCGGTGACACCGGTGTGGAACAGAGGCTCGACAACGGCAAGAATTTGCCTATGTAGAAAACTGAGCGCCCACACTCCTCAGTACTTGTTCTAAAAACGAATATCAACTAAATTCTGCTATAGAAAACCTCTTTAAAAAGCAGATCATGCATCTAGCTATATAACGTAGAAGTTCACTATCCACATTAAACACCTATTGTTTTTCACTTACGGGCGCTAAATAGAAACGACTAAATCTGACCAATATTGGATATATGCTGAAAAAGATATGGCTTTTCAATTTATGCCTGGTGCCACAGCTGTGGGAATTTCTTACCAGAGTGGGATTGTTTTAGGAGCAGAAAAAAGAGTTTCATATGGTAATTTCGTAGTGAACAAGAACACAAAAAAGACATTTTCAGTAACAAATGAAGTTGGCGCAGCCTGCGCCGGGATGATTGCGGATATGCAAGTTCTAGTAAGGCAGGTAATCGCTCTAGCTAAGATCCGGAAACTGGAAACCAGACGTAATGTTGCACCCAATTCGATAGCAAAACTAATGTCTGTTATTATGTTCGAAAGAAGGTTTTTTCCACTTCTTACTCAGGTAATTGTAGGAGGTATTGGCACCAAAGCAGAAATCTATACATTGGATCCTCTCGGGTCGTTACTTCCTGATGATTATGCCGCAGTAGGAACGGGCGCTGAAATGGCACTAGGTATATTGGACGCAGAATATAGCCATAATATGTCACAAGAAAAAGCTAAAGACCTCACAATCAAATCAATCAAATCGTCGATTCAAAGAGACGCTTCGAGCGGAGATGGTATAGATTTGCTATTTATAACAAGTAAAGGCTGGCATGAGGAATCAATGGCCTTTTGAAGCAAGCGCCGGCGGCTTCACAAGGATATCAGGTGCTTATAGAATTTTTATTGTAGATTCTCGCTTTAGATCCTAACCCTTTGATGGGTTTAAAGGCCTTCTAGGTTAGTATCAACCGACTATGTTATCTGTTTATGCGCTTCCCAATACTCATCGCTTATGTAGTGCAAATTGTCAATAATGTATCCTTTTTCCTTAGGTACTGCGGTTTCACTGTCCTCCGTTGCGATACCAGTGGCCAGCGCCTTTAGATGGACCTCATCTTTTACAACGACTATGTCGTCTTTCTTAAAAATGTCAAATTTAGTAATGCCTGGCCTCATTATCTTTGCTCCATTACAAACGAACTTGACAGCACCCATGTCAACTAGTACGCTCGGAAAACGTTCGACCAATTTTGGTTCGCCTAAAAAAGGTAAAATAATATTCTGGTTTATTTCGACAGCCGTAAAATTCTCGGCTTTGATAATCCGTTTCCCGTCTGCGATTTCGTAAACCTTGAAACTTTTGGTCCTGGGTACAATATCTTCCGGCCATTTGCTTTTAATTATTTCAGTAACGGCAGAGCTATCTCTTTTGGAAAGAACAGATATTCTCAATACTATCAGTGTTTTAAAAATATAGACTTTTAGAATCTCTATTGTGCATTAACGTAAGGAATGTGAAGGCTACCGAAATGGATTTGCAAATAGTGTTTGATGCTTGTATTATGATCATTACTGACATCTAATAACGTACTCCCTTACCCCGGTTGATATCATTATATCATCATTTTTTCGAATTTTGAACTATAACACTTCAGAATAGCCGGTCATATAGTTGTTTGACTATGCTGGCAGTAGCTCCCCATATTACTTCACTCTTGTATTTGAATATAAACCTGTCTTTGGTAGAGATATAACCGTGTAGTGTATCAGAAGCAAGAGTCTTTAATAAGCCTAATAGAGGAACATCGAGAATGCATTCTACTTCATCTGAGAGAATCATTGGTTTGAGTATGTTATCTTGCACTGTAATATATGGAGTTA